>PBUX01000042.1 GCA_002728565.1 Methanobacteriota archaeon
TATGTTTCGGACAATATCGGGCAAGACGATTCCGAAGTAAGGGTAGACGCGGTAGGTCTTTGGGTCAAGTTTCATCAACCATGGTTCTCATTCGAGAACGCAAAGGCGACTAGCACCGCAGGCGAGTTTTCATCTCCTGTTCTGGATTTTGGCCCTTATGACGGTGAAATAGAGGGCTTAGCCCAACTTAGCTGTGGCCTTTCCCCTGCTGCGGGGATGAACGGCTCATGGACGTTTGAGGTAGAGGCGCCGCCCGGACAGGCCCTTGGGAGAATTCACACTTATGGTGTAGCTGAACACTATATTTTAGCTATTGATCCTGAAAGTGAGAGTGAATGGAGGGGTCACAAAAGTGGTGACCCATTGATTCCAGACTCTAGTAGGCAGACCATCAGGATAATTATCCAAGAAGGTTGCATAAGTGGGGCCAGGGTGGACATCAATGATCCAAAATTGCAAATTACCGGTAGCGTAATCGGGAATGTCTCTGGCCTTGATTTGGATTTTAGCTCAATAAGATTCGGGGTTGGGGAGTACTTGGTACACTCTGAGAAAATGGAAATCGGATCATTCTCAGCTTCAATCCCAATTGGACATGCCCTACCTGAAGAGGGCGGAACATTGGAATTGGGAATTGCTTCTAGATTCCAATGGAGCTCCCAGGGATTTGCTGAGACTGTGGTTGTGCAAATAGATTCGATCGGAATTTCGGGTGGATTTGAGATTGAGTGGGACAGGGATCCCGAATGCATCACTTTTGATGACTTGCAAATAATGGAAGATAGTGGTGGAACCATGATTTCGCTGGCTTCAATGTGCAACGATGATTTTACGCCTGGCAACCTACTTACTGTTAATTCCACCAGCAGTGATTCCTCAGTAATTGAAACATATGGCGACGGAGGAAATCTGGTTATATCTCCTGTGAAAGATGCATTCGGAACTGCATCTATTTCATTGGAGGTAATTGATCAGAGTGGAAACAGTTGGTTCGGTGGCTTCTCGGTAAGCGTTGAATCAGTACCAGACCCACCCGTGTTTGGCGGACTTCCTCCGATAGCATACATAGAATTGGGAGAAAGCGCGACCTATGCCCTTTCCGTTTCAGACCCCGATACCGAAATCACTGAGATTCACACAAGCAAATCATGGGCTACTTTCAAGGATGGGGAGCTGATAATTGAACCGGTTTCTACTGGCACCCACCAAGTTCAGGTTACTGCTTCTGACGGAACCTATAACACCTCAATTTCAATAGAGGTTCAAGTTACTGCGAAGCCTGATCTAATCGTTGAGACTCTCGAAGCAAGGAGGGATGGGGCGGTAGTTGATTCCTTCATAGTCGGCGATGTAATCGAAATTGTTGGATTTATTAGAAACGAAGGAAGAGGGGATGCCTACAACGTGGTCTTCCACTGCATGGTAGAAGGGACCCTAATTGGGGATGGAAGAGTGGAGTCAATTGGACCTGGAGAACTAAAGATGGCGATCTGCGATTTCCAACTGGGCGAGCCAGGGGAAAGATTGGAAATAAAGCTAGAAATCGATGCAACGGACTCAGTGGAAGAAACGGGCGAGGAAAACAACATTTTGTCAATTTCAATTCTTGTGGAAAGCAAGGATTCGACCCCCTCGGGGGGAACCCTAGACGATGTGGTCACGATACTGTCAATATTGGTAATTTTCGGCTCGATTTTTCTAATACGGATGGGCCCAATGCGATTGAAAAGAGAGTTTGGCGGCAGAAAATAGGTGGATAATCTGACAATGGAGCAGACGTTTGGCCGATAATCACTGAAAACTAAGCAATCATTAAACCATTATCGTATCGGAGTACACATGCTGCGCTTGGCTGCTTCGGTGGCCCTGCCAGCGGTGTGTGTTGGAAATGATGGTATTGAAGATCAGATTGGAAACAGAAGAGTGGATTTACGAAGAACATGAGTAGTAATGGCCCGAATAGGGCTAGTGCTACCAAGTCTGAGGGTAGGTTCCGCTGGGCATTAGGACCCTGGTGGCTGTGGCGACCTCGCCGACACTAATTGATTCTAGCTGGTCTGAATCCAGGCTGAGCTCAGCGATTGCGACTGCTTCGCCCTTGATGCTTGAGACCAAAACTCTGGTGCCCCTTTTGATGCCCCGAGGTGCTTTGACTAGTCCCGGCCTAGTCAATGGGGCGCCATGCGACATAGCCGCTACAGCACCATCCTTAATCACCAAATTTGGGAGATCGTACAATAATCCCTCAATCGGCGAAATTAGCTTCCTTAGCCCTCTTTCATCGCCGTGCTCCTGCCACAAGAAAACGGCATCGGCGAGCTGTTGCATTGAGCATGCCATCGATTCATCGAATCTACCGCTGCCCCTCCTATGCAACTCCAACAAGTCGCACTTCGAGTCAAGGATCAGGCCTATGTCCTTCGAAAGAGTTCTGATATACGTGCCAGCATCACAATTTATTGAGACTACGTGCAATTTTGTATCCGGGCTTGAATCCAATAAAGACGCTTGTTCTATCTTTCTTGACCTTACTTGTACCTTGACAGCAGACTCCTTTGGTGGGACGTTGTATACATCTGTGGAAAGCTTGTCTAGTAGCTCTGAAATTTCTTCTACTGACTTTCCTTCTTTGAACCTAAGGACCGCGATATACCTCTTCGGTTTATTTAGGATCTCACCAGTGACCTTTGTAGCTCTACCGCAAAGAAGAGTCAGTAGCCCAGTTGCGAATGGGTCCAGTGTCCCGCCATGACCGATTTTCCCCAATCCCAGAAGGTTTCTGGACCATGCCGCGAGTTGATGGCTAGTGGGCCCGGGTGGTTTGTTGACCAAAATGAATCCGCAATCCAATAACTGCTCCAATGACCTTTCACTTGGATAGCAGCCACTGGATTTCCCCGTTCTCGGTTCTTCATCGAAAATCCAGTAGTCGGAGTCTTGCATCTAATCAACCATCCAAACTTGAGGAAACGATAGAAAATACCTCATCCTCATCTTTTTCATCGGCATCAATGACCAGATTATACGGCTTCAGATCGTCTAGATCTATCCCATACAGAAGCATATACCTGTCCTTGTCGTCCTGCTGCCTACTTTTGGATCTAGCCAAGCAGTCCCCAAAGTCGCCGCCCTCTCTTTTCTGAATCCTTCGCGCCCTTTCCTCGTTCGATACAGCAATCCAAACCCTTAGGCAATCTAGGCCCAAATTATGTGCCCACCATCCACTGAGCCTACTCTCTACGATTTCTGGAGCATCCCTCGATGACATCCTTTCCTTCAACAGGGAGTCTAGAGTCCTGTCGACCTCCAGTTCCCCAATTGCCTCTGAGCTTAGTTGCTCCACGCTTATCCCTCTATTTTTTGCCTCTTCCCTAAAGATGTCGCCACCATTTATTGAGTGCCATCCTAGCGATTCTTCCAGCTTGGAAACTAGCGTTGATGTGCCACTCCCCGGAGGGCCACTGATTGTAACCCTGAGCAATGGACTACCTCCACTCATTACGGCAAACTTCGCACCTAAGTGCGCCTTTGGCTGTCCTAGAGATCATATCTGATTCACAAGATTGGCATATTTCACCGATTTTTGGTGGAGCTGAGTGAAGATTGCCTGACTTTGGCCCCCTATGTTTACCTGTTTTCTTTGGACCTGCCCTCCTCTGGGGCCTACGTCCCCTATTAGAAGAACGATCAGACTTAGCATCATTGAGGATGTGCAATAGTGGTTCGTCTATTGTTGCTCCTGATAGTACCAGAGGGTGCCTGGAGTAGCGAAAAATCTTGATGTGGCGATCCAGGATACGGCCCAAAGGAGCGCTCATTGCTATGTAAGTGGCGATCCAAGCTGGAAAAATCCAAAATATCTTTGCTTGAAAGCTCCACATTGGTACCCATGGAAGGCTGACGAAGCCAACTCTGAAATTTTCCACTGAATTGCCCATCCATGAAAAAATAGCCATTATAAACACAATCGAGAAGGTCATCTGCCTCATCATAGAAGATTGCATCTTCATGGTGTCAGGCATCAGGCTCATCTGCATCCTCTCCATCTTGTCTATCATTGCAGTGTCCCTATTCATCCTTGCCTCTCGAAGAACTCTGCCGATCTGTCGGCCACGATGCCCGTGATGGGCTTGCCAGAGTGGATCAAAGAATACTGCCCTGAGGATTGTGCTGAAAACCATTATTGAGGAGCCAACCAAGAAAACGGTTGGGACGATGTATATGCTATGGAAAGGTACAACTGGTTCTATGACTGACCCTGCGCCATCGGCCAACAGAAGCCTGAGCCAGGAATTGGTGGAAATAAGTACCATCATTAACAGCAATACCAACATTGGCATTAGCATTGATGACATTGCCTCTATCTGCGCATCAGCATCCGCTTCAGCTTGGGCCATGAAGTAACGGGAGAAAGTATCACCAATAACGCTTCGCAGCTAAACTTGGTTAATCCTATGGCTTGAAGGTGAATCCGCACAGTGGGCATGAAGAGGTCCCAATCCCGACCTCGCCGCCGCATGCAGGGCAGGGGCGGGCTTCATCTTCTTCTGGATGCTCGTGATTGTGTGTTTCTTCCACGGTCCCTCCAACACCTGAGTCTTCGCCCTTATCCTCGTCAATTTCAGTTCCAATATCCTCGAATGGGTCCAATGGGGAGCTTTCTGGGACTATCCCTAGATCAGGTTCGGTTTCTACAAACCCCTCTTCGACTATTGGATCTTTTACCTCTGGCACCTCCCTTTCCAACCACTCGGGCATATTGGGTTCTTCATCGACCTCCTCTCCAAATGTTGCACCGTGGAAATCTTGTGCGTCGGTGACCTTGTATTCTGCCTCCGGGTCTCCCTGAATTGTATACAGCACTTCTATCCTCTCATCCTGCTGGATACGACCAATGTCCCATGTTACCTGTGTACCATCTCTTGCTGACTCTTTTGAAATCGAAGCTTCCCTCTCACCTTCCTTATCAGAACGAACGGAAGATCCCTCAATTGAGAATGTTCCAGGTACGATATCGTTCATGGCTAAGTCTTCCAAGGCGCTATCAGAGTTATTGTGAAACATCAGCCTAATTTCATATTGTCCGGATAACCCACCAGGGAATACCTCCTTCCCAGTACTGATATTCCTTCTTTTGTGCTCTACCTTTACCATAGGGGGTTTCTCTACCTCTCTGGTTGCTACCGGGCCAAACCTGTCCGAGCTGAAGTCGACCCTTATGGGCGCTGCAAGAATCTTGTTCTTTGGTGATGGATCAGGGGCGAAAAGAGGATATCGTACAATCAGGGTTTTTCCTGGTTGAAGTCCTAGGGGGGCCGAGGTACCAACAGCAATTCTGAGGCCATGGCCCTTATTATCTGGAGAGACATGAACCTCCTCAATCTGAGTTCCATTGACCACCTCAACGCGGTACTGGTCCTCAGCTAGCTCTACTCCATCGACCTCTATCGAGACGCTGTCGGATGCTGGGGTTTCGAAGATTCCCGGAATATCGTCGAGCATCCTGATTACATTGATCGGAGAAGATCCGGAGTTCTCCAAAGTAATTACTGCCTCGATTTCTGAAGGCATATAGGATTTTATCCTAGACTTGTCGTACCTCTTTTGCAGTATCGCCTCTAAGATTGTGAGTTGCTGCTCCTTGAGTTCAACCTTGCCGCTAGACTTCACAGAAACCCTGGGGAGGATTGAGAATCTTATTTCCTGAGTGAAGCTTGGTTGGTCGTCGGATTCTACCCTCTTTGAAATTGAGTCCCATCTTCCCTCTGGTGGGACATCCTGACGAATGTCAGCGACTTCCAGAATTGGTTCTTCCCTGCCAACCAATCTAACAATTGCTCCGGACAAATCTACGACAAACGAGGATTTGTTCTCAAAAACACAGGTACAATGCCAAACCCCAGGTCGGTCGTCTTCTATCGCATTTACATATGAAAACTGCCTTCCTGATGCCCTTACCCTGTCAAATCTTGCTCTTGAGACAGTTGACTCTGCAGAGTAAGTCGCCTCGACTACCCCGGCCTTTATCTTTTCAACCGAATCAACTGATATATCCACAGGCAATGAGAGATTCTTCCTCTCCCCTACATTTAGGCGCCCTATTTCCCAGACAATGGATTCTCCATCAGAAGTGAAGAACCGATCGTCAGAAATCTGAAACGATTGTGGAATTGACCTACTAACTTCGACGTCGAATAAAGGAACTGGCGAGGCGTTTTCGACCTCTATGTTGAGCCCTATTTCCTGAGGCCTATCTGAATGAACCAATGAAAGGCTGGGTTCCTTGCCATTACTAGGGTCCGTATCTATTGTCTCCCTAAGGATGAGCATCTTTGATCCAGAGGCGGTATATTGGATTACCTTATCCTCTGTCGGGTCAAGTTCTTTTACAGTACTGATTTTGTCTCCAAAATCAGTGGATTCTATCGAATCCAAATGAATCTCGATATCCCATGCCCTGTGCTTCTTGCTAGTATTCTTTAGAATCAATTCACCGTCAATGCTCTGCTTCCTGATTGAGCCATCAGGGTTTAGAACTGCGGATTCGACCTCATTCAGAGTGGCGTGAAGCTTGTCACCCGGTATCGAATCGACCTCTGATGATGATCGGAGGAATGGAGATGGTTTAGAAGGGGCAGATTCGGCGATTTGTTGATTAGTTGTTTCTGAGACTAAGTCGAATGATGCTATAGCATCGTCGAGCTCACTGGCAGCTGGAGAGGCCTCAGTATTCGGTTCTGGCCATGAAACCTCTGCTTCATTATTGGGAGTTTCATCGTCCCATGAGCCACTTAGCAAAGAAAGCGATTCGGCCAATGAGTCGATTGTTGATTCATCAGTGGATTCTTCGTTTGGTAATTGTTGGGAGCTGGAGGATTCCTGATCTCCCGCCAAAAAATTGTCGCTTTCTCCANNGNGNNNNTCGAATCCCTCAGGNGGAGGNGGNGGCTGGTCGAATCCCTCAGGGGGAGGGGGCGAATCAGATTCTGCACCGTCNTCATTGGGGTCATCTGATTCTAAGAGGAAACCAGTGGGTATTGGGGGAATTTCAAATCCTGCCGGCGGAGGGGGGGGATTATCGCTTTCGTCCCCCTCTTCTGATGGAAGTTCAGCATCTTCTGACATGATAGGTTACCCTCAGGGTGTGATGCACGAGTGACGGGCTCGTTTAACCGTTACCTGAATATGAAATTGTGTTATTGGTCCAAGAAAATTGAAATCAGGTGCGTTCTGGCGAGAGTAATGGCGGCGAATGATGGAACCACNCCCCCGGTTCTTTTTGTGGTTGGNACGGCTGGGGCTGGCAAGAGCTCCTTGGTTACATCATTCCAAAGATGGGCCAGATTTCTTGATGTAGACGTATTAGCGATAAACCTAGACCCTGGTGCTGAAAGAGTTCACTATGACCCGGAGTTTGACGTNAGGGATCTGATTTCTCTTTCGGAAGTAATGGATGAGTATGATTTGGGCCCAAACGGTGCTCAGATTCTAGCGGCGGACTTGGTTGCTTCTCAAGCAGAGGATGTTTTTGAGCAAATTGAGGGNCTTTCTGGTGACATGATAATTGTTGATACTCCGGGCCAGGTGGAGCTTTTTGCTTTCAGAGAAGCTTCAAATCACTTGGTTGATGTTTTGGGCCAGGGTCATTCTTGCTTGATCTTCCTATTTGATCCTCTACTTTCAAGCAGCCCAAGTGGATTCGTCTCTCAAATGCTACTTTCTTCAATTGTTCACTTTAGATTAGGCCTACCTACTGCAAACTTCCTGTCGAAATCTGATCTACTCGACCCAGAGACGCTCGAGAGAATATTGGAATGGGGNGAGAATCTGGACATTCTAGAAGTTGCTCTCTATGAGGAGTCGGGGAGTCAATCCAAGTTTGGNAATTCTGGTGGACAGAGGGCTGAGTTTGCAATTGGGCAATTGAGGATGATGCAACATGCTGCAATTCAACCGGGATTGATTCCNATATCTAGCGAATTAGAAGAAGGGCAAGCAGACGTACTAAGCTTCGCGCAGAATGTTTTTGGAGGGATGTCTGATGCAAAGGATGGTTTCGCAGGAGACATAGAACATGAAAGACACTGAGGCNCCTAAGCTACTTGCAATTGACGACGTGGATGAAAATCTTAGAGAATTGATAGATTGGGCCATTCGGATAAAAAATGATGATGAGGCCCTGTTTGACTTCAAGCCCCTCGATGGAATGTCCATTGGTTCGATATACGAAAAACCATCCACGAGAACTAGGGTATCATTCGAAGTGGGGGTTGCAAGACTTGGNGGGAACCCACTAACCCTTCTAGCTGGGGATCTACAGCTTGGTAAGAGTGAAACAATAGCAGATACCGCCTCGGTTCTTTCTAGATACCTNGATTGCCTGACATATCGGTGCTTTGGACACNATAATGTTGAGGAGTTAGCGAAACATGCAAGTGTGCCGGTCATCAATGCACTTTCTGATACGCATCACCCCTGTCAAGCTGCAGCAGACATGATGACAATAGTTGAGAACGATGCGTGCAAAAATGGACACGTAGCATGGGTCGGAGATGGAAACAATGTCCTTCACGACTTAGTTCTTGGCTCGGCAATTATGGGATATGACATCAAATACGCTACACCCAAGGGATTCGAGCCTAATGAATCGGTCATAGAACGTGCTAAATCAATTGCCGATTCGAATGGCTCTTCAATTATGGGAACTAATGATCCGATAGAAGCGATATCTGGTGCCTCCGTCATCTACACTGATGTTTTTGTCTCTATGGGAGAGGAGCATCTAGGAGAGAAAATGGATGCATTTGATGGATTTCAAGTAAATGATGAGTTAGTTTCCCACGCAAATCAAGATTTCATATTCATGCACTGCCTTCCTGCGCATAGGGGTGATGAGGTTACTGACTCGGTACTGGACTCATCCAATAGTGTAGTNTGGGATCAAGCAGAAAATAGGATGTGGGCCCAGATGTCCATACTTACTAATTTCTGCAATGAAGATGCATGGCAGACTTATTGGGAGCTGCGCTAGTTGGGAAAGAGGGAAATTGCTAGGAATGAAAAGAGGCAGAGCTGCATTGACCTTTTTATTAGCATCTGCGCAGCGTAGTCCTCGGCAGAAAGGATCTTGGGTTTTGTCAATAGCAGAGTGATCATTGCTGGGATGACGAAAATCACTGTAGATTCCTTGAATATGCCNAAAGAGAACGGAAAAAGCATCGCGGCCAGTGCGGCTAGTAAAATCACCCATGCNCCCATTCTAGCGTTTTCTGGTCCAACACGCATTGCCAGAGTTTGCCTTCCCCTNTCCCCTTCCATATCCTCTACATCCTTCACAATCTCTCTAGAAAGATTGTACAAAAAACCGATTGTCGCAACTGTCCATGCTCGGGAATTGAAAGGGTCGCCTACTCCTGCTGAGCCGAAAATTATGACCATTGCAACNGAGAGACTGATTGCGATATTTCCCGGTAAGCCACGATCCTTGAGTTTGAATCCGAAAGATAAGGGAGACTCGTAGTTTATGAGAAGTGTCAGGGCGAAAATCCAAATTGCTAGGGAAGG
This sequence comes from Methanobacteriota archaeon, assembly GCA_002728565.1. Classification (GTDB taxonomy): domain Archaea; phylum Thermoplasmatota; class Poseidoniia; order Poseidoniales; family Thalassarchaeaceae; genus UBA36. The sequence goes on from PBUX01000042.1 coordinate 9,565, forward strand.
GANCCAATTAGTAAGNCCATTTTCTGTTTGGCTNGCGATAACTCCAGCNAGAGCGATGGANGCAATGGAAAGTNAGAACATCAAGAAAATNGCTATCTTTGNGGAATGAATAGTAATTTNTCCTGAAGGAAGTGGCCTTTCTGGACGATTCTCCCGGTCTATTTCGATATCCAAATAGTCGTTAAGAGCATTCCAGGAGCACATGAAAGTTAGAACTGAGGAAGCCTGTAGAATGGTAATTTGCNAATTGTGGCCATTTGGAAGGGCCTCCATTGCCAAAACTGCCCCTANGAACACCCCGAAGATACCAGTAAATGAGTTTCCTAAACGGAAAAGTGAGGCCCATGCCCGAATCACTGAGTCCTCGCCCATACGGCTACTACTGGTAATCGGAACTTCATTGCTTCTCTNTCTAACTAGCAACTAGTGCGGATTCTTGTTGTGAGAGCCCCCAAACACAGACAGTGTATACGCTTCCCCTGAATTCNCCCCTCACGTGTCCAATTTTCGAAAACCTGTTATCCTTGGCCATTATGTTNCCAACCTGATTCATNGTGGCCCCCCACCTAAATCGGGAGTTTAGATGGTCGAAAATCTCCACAGTATTTGCCGATCCCAGATCNNCTAGAAAGTTCAACACCTCCTCCCTTAGTCTCCTCGTTCTTGACATCATGCCACCTCAGCGAGGTTCATTGATTCCATCATTCTTGCATGTAGGCCGCTCCATGAATTNGGGCTCAATTCGATTGTTTCGGGAATCGTTTGNANTGGGGTCCAAACATCTNGATCAGNTTGTTGTTTCGCCCCTAAATGATGGACTATTGATCCTTCATTCNTATGATCAGTCCTGCTATTGGTCCGCGTCAAAAATGACAATGGNACTAACCTACGGGGTTCTGGCCGGTTTCTTGGTAGTGATCTTTCTGTGCGTTCGTTTGCTGTTCTCATGAAATCTGGTGGNGTTTTTAGAATATGAATGGGGGGAAAAGAGGTATAGGTGAAAGTGAAAGTGAAATTATTTGATATNTGCATCGTTTTGAAATACAAATGGCCATTCGAGAGGGCAACGCTCGTGTAGTGTAGTTCGGTCCATCATGACGGACTCTCGATCCGTCGACCCGGGTTCAAATCCCGGCACGAGCACCAAAACCGATTTTCCCCTCACTCATAAGAGTCTTAAGCTCAGTTTCATTGGATAAGTAAGGTCCTTATGCGAGTTGAGCAAGATGTTAAGCTGACTTTTGACGATGTATTGATTCGNCCAAAGAGAAGTACATTGGTTTCAAGATCCGACGTAGACTTAGTTAGAGATTTCAAATTTAGGCATAGTGAGCAAATTTGGTCTGGAGTCCCTATCGTTGCGGCCAATATGGACACTACTGGCCTATTTAGCATTGCAAAGGTACTGCAAGGGCATAGAATGTTGACATGCACTCAGAAATTCTACTCGACCAGAGAATTCTCCGGTGCTTGGGATGATGGTGTTGATCCAGAATATATTGCAGTAACATGTGGCTCNACNGATGAGAGCTTCGAACTACTAAGTAGGAAGACTTCCACCAATGAAGNCTTGAAGATGATTTGCATAGACGTTGCAAATGGGTANAGAGAGGTTTTCTTGAATTTCGTAAAACGAGTGCGTGAGGAATTTCCCGACAAAATAATNATTGCNGGAAATGTTGCTACGAGAGAAATGACGGAGGCATTGATTCTGGCCGGTGCTGACATAGTGAAGGTAGGAATTGGGCCNGGCTCTGTTTGTACAACTAGGAAGGTCGCAGGAGTTGGTTATCCGCANCTTTCAGCTATTTCTGAGTGTGCTGATGCAGCTCATGGATTGAATGGCCACGTCATGTCTGATGGGGGGTGTGCAAGTCCCGGGGATATAGCCAAGGCCTTCGCTGCTGGTGCTGACTTCGTAATGCTCGGAGGGATGCTGGCAGGTCATGATGAATCTGGTGGCGAAATGGTGAAAGGAGAAGATGGCAGAGAATTCAAGTCATTCTANGGAATGTCGTCATCGAAGGCGATGGAAAGGCACTATGGGGAAGTTGCGAGTCACAGAGCTCCAGAAGGAAAAGAAGTCAGAGTCCCTTACAAGGGCCCCCTGGAGATTACCGTTCAATCAATTCTAGGTGGACTACGATCGGCCTGCTCATACGTAGGTGCTCGAAGAATCAAGGACCTTCCCAAGTGTACCACTTTCATCAAGGTGAGCATGACGACAAATGAGGTCTTTAGAAACTTCAATGTTGATTGAGATGAGCTTGGNANTGGCGCTTAGCTAGATGTCCAAAATTACCTGAGCCATCCATCCCGGTCCTTGGAATGAAGGNATGTCAGGNCCNATTCCCTCGACCAATTCATTCTCACTAATTTCACACAATGCCAGCTCATGCATTGTAATTGCTTTGACCTCTATGCCCAGATCAACNAATTCTGAGTCGACCCAAGATACCTCGGCAGAAATNTTCTCTCCAACTATTTCGACTGAGGAGGCNATGAGCCACATTCCTTCTTCGTGGCCGTGAAAAAGAACCTCCTCCANCCATCGCACCAGNCCCCTCTCTAGATCNCCGCCTGGGGCAGCTATTTCCCAAATTGAGGTGTGTGGTGATTGGAGAAGNTTCTGTTCAATAGGACGGGATAGTTGCAATGTCTGAAGTCCCAAAGCAGCTTCGGACATGACTTCTCCTGCNGNCAGAGCNAACGCCCTGATTCCNATGTCGGCCGTAGTAGGTAAAGCCCACCAAGACATATCCATTGGGAAGGGCNCCTCCGAATGAATGGAGCGGTCAGTCGAAATTATTGCACAACTCCCCTTGGGATGGGAAACTAGTGGGNTCCTTCGGATTAGTGCTCCATCTGCCTTCACACTTGTTTGCAAATCCGTCACCGTCTGAGTCGATCAGTGAATCGGATGCATCGAATGGGTCGAATCCGAAATAGTACTCCCANCCCGACCACATATCGTCGTCGTCTTGNTCCTGGTGGAAGACCTCNGAACCATCTTTCCATTTGTCCCCATCTGAGTCATTTAGTATGGGGTTAGTTCCATTTTGAAACTCCTCAAAATTTGTGAAATTCTCCAGATCNTCATAGAAAATTGAGCCGGCCCCATTTGGATCGATATGACACTCANAATTTGCAGGGTCGTCCCAACCGGGGCAGTACTTGTAGAGGAGCANTGTGCGGTTTAGTCCATCGGAGTCGAAATCTTCGTCGCCATCTTTAACGCCATCGAGATCGGAGTCGGGCATCCTTGGATCCATGGGACCTCGTGATCCGAGTGCACTGAGGGCCTTTTCATCCACAATTCCTAGGGAGATTGCTTCCTCGGAATATCGGACCTCCCACCCATCTGGTAGCTTGTCCCCATCAGAATCGTCTTCCACTGGATTCGTGTCCCAACGGTCAGGGGCCTCCAACCCATTCTGGAGAGAGTCGTTGTCTATATCNAAAATTGAGTCTANTGGNGAGNCAAAGGATGGATCAAGGGCCCAACGACCGCTGTCTGGNATATTGAAGCCNGAGAGGTTCATCTCATGCAGGAAGTAACGAGGATCNACCTCGCCATCACCATTCCTGTCTCCTGATGATGAGAAGCCAGTCACATAGTTCACCCATATCCATCCCCCGGGGCCCCTGCCGCATTCCATCATGGATGTACAACCCGGAGGTAGCCATTGAGTGGTGNCAANCCAAAGNCTGTGGCTGTTTGTATTTTGTTGNACNGAGTATGTTTGCATCTCCCANCCATCTGGCTGGCCGTCACCGTCAGTATCGTTCACCAGGGGNTTTGTNGCACCCTGCCATGGCCGNGGTATGTAGAGAACTTCCTGGCCATCGATTAATCCGTCGTCATCTGAGTCAGGATTGTTGGCGTTTGTAATNTATTGNTCTGCTCCATCAANGACTTCCTCNCCATCCTCCAGGCCATCGTTATCTGTGTCATATGTNGANGCATTNGTGTAGTAATATGTCAGTGACCCNTTGACATACCAAGGGTGCCCTTCCATGGCCTCCCNGTAGTCCTCCAATCCATCATTGTCGGTATCTTTGTCAGTGGTATTTGTGTATGTTTCGTAATACTCCACAGCATCGGATAGACCGTCCCTATCAGTATCATACAATCCCGGGTCGCTCCTAACGACAACCTCACGGGCNCCTTGATCTATTATCCTAATTTTCCAACCAATGACTTCTATGCCATCTATGAGGCCATCTGAGTCGGTATCTGCAACAAGTGGGTTGGTGGANCGTCCATCAACGATACCATCGCCATTGCGATCCCTTGCATTGTATTCATCGAGATTGGTAAACCTCTCGTGATCCTCGACGATTGTCACCAGACTCTGGGACCTAGTGGCTATCTCTTCGCCNATTTCGATNTTGATGTGGTAAACCCACCCAGCAGATTCGGTAACTACNGGGATATTGACGTAATTGCTGTCNATTACAGTTCTGACCCATAGTATTGTCTGGTTTACTTGAACGAAATCCCCCCTTGCAACGCTAATTGTGTGTACGGTGGAGACTCCGACCATGTCCTTGTANGTCACCGCACCGTCAGANTCGGCGTCGTAGCCGTCGAAGTCGGGATCGTCNAGGTCGTTGCCGCCATCGGTTGGGTCGATCCCNCTTTGNTNCTCCCAGCCATCGGGCATTTTGTCGTTATCAGTATCGGGATCAAGGGGGCTGGTGAATGATGTTGGCCCCCAAGTGTAAGAGACTTCGAATTCCTCAACGTTGTTCAGNCCGTCATCGTCATTGTCCCCATAGGCATCGGTGGAATTGGCGGGATTGAGCAGCGTGTTGTAGCAGTACTCGAAGCCATCTGGCATCCCATCGCCATCTGTATCCCAGTCACCAGGGCCATTCAATCTGCCATCGCCATCCATATCCTGCTCAAACCAAGTCAGATCCCCCGGTCCGGACATCAGTGAGGTNTAGGGGGCATCGATCTGCAATGCGCCCCCCAACACGTTTACGCCGCAGTATGAGTCNAGANTTACTTGTCCGAAAGCTATCTCAAATCGGTCTGCGATGAGGTCATCGTCGCTATCCTCATCTCTAGGATTGGTATCATACCTTTCCTCTACGTAGTTCCTTAGNGTATCTGGCTCTGGCTGTTCTAAATCCAGAACTGCGTCGCANGAGTGCCCATACTGGGTTCCCATCGATTNCCATTCTTCCTCTCCGATNTCAAGCTCGATTTGNGCCGCTACCTCGGGAGTTAGCAAAGGGCAGTTCCAGTTCCCATCCAGAGGGTCGAGTAACTGAACGACNCCAGAGGAAGTTGTGACTTGGTAGGTGTGGGCAGCCTCCCACCTATCATTCAATCCATCGCCATCAGTATCCCTAAGGCGNGGNTTTGTNCCTAGCTCTGCTTCGTCGATATTAGATAGGCCATCGCGATCTGGGTCCCCATTCGGGCCCATGTCAGGATTGGGGAATGTCTCATTTTGTTCGCCTGTTTCAAGCTCCGTATCAACGCTATTGATCTGAATTGGATCGCATTCAGCCTCAGTTAGGTCTCCGAATGAAACGCAGGGCTCACCTTTGTCCAATGGGTCCAAGCCATTTTCTATCTCCCAGCCGTCGGAAAGGCCGTCTCCATCGGTATCTANTTCTTGCCAATTAGTTCCATACAGTGTTTGCTCCATTCGATCAGGTATGCCATCNCCATCCCAATCGCATCCCACAGTAGGGACTTCTGGGTCGCATTCTTTTGGNGCTCCGTCCGAGGTCAGATCTATATCNTCTACTGCCGACTCGAANCCTCCGGATTCAGTGCTAGAAATGCCGGCTCCCACTATTGTGTAGAGGCCGGCCAAACATAACGTGGCGGTGATCGCAGCGACGGCATATTGGTTGTGATCTAGTGCCATTCCATCGCCTCGCCCACATTGGAGCGTGTTGTGCAGTTTGCGTTTGGCTATAATGATTAACGGGGCTTGTGCCGGAGATTGACTGCCGATTGGTGATAATTAGCCACTTTCTTCCAGGAATTCCTCGATCCTATCGAATGCCCTGGATAGTACCTCAATCTCTGGGAGGCATACCATTCTGAAATGCCCCTTGCCAAATTCAGGCGAGAATCCTGATCCATGNACCACCAATACGTGCTTNGAATGCAGTAAATCCAAAACGAATGATTTGTCATCTTCGAAAAGGTNCTTCCCACTNAGGCGGACGAACAGGTAGAAGGCCCCNCCTGGCTCTTCGCATTCTATTCCGTCTATATCGCGNATTCTGCTNATCGAATAGTCCAACCTACNCTTTATTGTCGCTTTATGNGATTCTAGCCANTCCTTATCCCCTTCNAGCCCGGCCAAATACCCAAACTGCGCAGGAGTTGATGCGCATAGCCGGCTTCTAAGCAGCCTCTCGACTCCGTCGCGAACGACGGTCATNGCACCATTGGGGTCATGCCATGCCATGTANCCTATCCTCCAACCAGGGGCGAAGTAAACCTTTGAAACGCCATTGAGTGTAATAACTGGAACATCTGGCGATCTGGAAGCAATGGAGCAGGTCTTCCCGGTGAAGTCNAGACCATCGTATATCTCATCGGCGATGATGGCACACTGGGGCCATTCCCTTGCNATTTCAATTATCTCGTCTATCTCATCAACTGTAGCCACATTTCCAGTTGGATTGTTTGGGTTGATTAGCACTAGGAGGCGNACACTGTCATTCATCTTTGACCTGACATCATCCATGTCAATCTTCCATCCCCTAGTTGGNTCAAGCCTGTACTCANTGGTTGAAGCNCCAAACATCTGAGGATATGCCATGTATGGGGGGTAATGTGGCCCGGGAGCAAGTATTGAGTCGCCATCTTCCAAAAAGGAGGCGAAGATAACCTGCAGGGCTTCAGTGACACCATGGGTGACATAAACATCATCGGAGGAGCAATGCCAGCCCTTGGATGATTCTTCCCTAGCAATCGAAAGTCTGAGACCCGGAATCCCGTATGAAGGAGAGTAGCCATTGTCCTGGTTGTCCAGTGCCTTCTTGTATGCAGAAACCATATGTTCCGGGGTTTCCAAACCGGCATATGCAAGCGGGTCGCCAATATTCAATCGAATAATCTCATTCCCCTGGGCCTCGAGCTTGGTCGCTGGGACCACAACATCCCTGATGGCGTACTCTATTGAAGTCGCACGGGAGCTGGCCCTAAACAAATCAACCATGTTAATCGGAGTAATATTCAGGTCATCAAGTAAACGGAGCGAATCATCANATCCCCAGTATATTCCTCGCTTCATCNAGTGCCTTGTCCAATCCATCTGGGTCTTTACCGCCCGCTTGAGCCAAGCTAGGACGCCCGCCNCCCGACCCTGAGATATTTGGTGAAATGGAGTTGATCAGTTGTTTCGCATCAAGTGCTTCCTCGGCAATTGTACCCTCTGTGCAAGCTGCCACCAAGTANCCCCCAGANTGCCTACTGCCCAGAANTGCAACAGTTGGGGTGCTTTGATCGCGAGTNAGTTCCCCCAGCATGGCCATTAGCTGCTTACTGCCACCACTGACCTCCATTACAACGTACCTCACTCCATNCTTCTCAACTGCAGAACCNCCACCACCTGCCCTCAATCTGATNACTTCTGCCTCAAGATTCTCAATTTGCTTCTGCTGNGACTTCCATTCTTCGAAAAACCGNGATACTGATCTTGGAAGATCCTCTGGGCTGACTCCTAGAATCTCTGAAGCCTCGTTGAGAATCCTTGCTTGATTCCTCACATATTCGCGNGCCGTCTCCCCTGCCACGATTTGCAGACGCTCCACCCCGTCTTGGACTTGACTGGACTTGATGATGTGAATATCCCCAATTGAGATGGCCTCATCATGGTGCGTGCCCCCGCACGCTTGGGTATCGAAGTCTCCAACTTTGATTACCCTGATCGGGTTGTTTTTGGGTGGGCCTCCTTGATAGATCGAGAAGCCGAACATTCTGTCAGCGTCCCCCCTCTCCAAAACTAACTTCTCGACCTTGGGATTCGATTCGACAACAGAATTCGCCAGTTCCTCGATTTCGTCAAGCTGCTCCCTTGTCAAACGGGAATGATGTGTGATGTCGAGTCTGGCATATCGGGCGCCCTTGTTCGATCCTGCTTGCCAAATATGGGGCCCTAGTATTTCTCTAGCAGATNCGCCTACTATGTGTACTGCTGTGTGGTGATCCATTAGCTGTTTTCTTCTATCCCAATCGATCTTTCCAGAAACGGGGGCAATTTGCAAGGGGATGTCGGTTAGGTGCATTATTACACCTTCTTGAACGATTGTGTCCAGTACTCTTGCGGTCACCTCCCCTTGCATAAGGTAGCCCTGATCGCCCAGTTGCCCTCCTCCCTCTGGGTAGAAAAGTGTGTTACCAAGAATTACTGCATGTTTTGGTAGACCTGTAACTTCCGAAGAAAGGGACAAAGAGTCGATTTCACTCGGAGTTATTTCTGTGCAGTGCAGTACCTCGGATGAGAATTCGACTGCATTTGTGTCCTCGTAGAAGTCCTGGGATGTTCTTGGTAGGCGAGGCATTCCAATGGAGGTCCCATTGGACTTTGACTTGGAGGCCTCTTTGGCCATAGATGCGTTTCGAGCAGCCATATCAGCAGAGAATCCTACCCTAACTGCCAAATCACTCCATCCTAGTTCGTGCGCTATCGATACGGTCATTTCCGGATTTAGTCCTCTCTCTTCGGCCAATCGAAATAGAATTTCATCGGGGACCTCTTTGGCATTGGTCGGGATTCCTTTGAGTGCTGTTCTGACAGCTGCCTCCCCCTTCCTAAGCATCTCATTGTAGCGAGTCTCCTCTAGCTCCAGTATCTCTAGGATCCCTTCCCTTGACTGTGACATCGATCCAACGCCCATGTTGAACTTGATGTGGTGATCTCCGAGTTCTGGAAGAGAGACTTTGGCCCCAATGTTGTCCTTCATTCTGCAAACACGTCGGGCCAGCATTCTTGCCAGGTAACCGGCCTTGGTGTTGCTAGGAACCAATCCGTCTCCCAGCATATTGCAAAGCGCGTGCATATGGTCGGGAATGGCGTAAATCGCAGAAAGGGGCTCAGTGACCAACTTCAAGTCTGAAACTGAAAGTTCGATTCCCCTGTCGGCCAGCCTCTTTGCGAGGCTCTCGTAAAGCTCTTGAGCGTCCGTCCCAACGTCGATATTCAGAATACCGGCAATTCCGGAGAGTTCGCTGAGTAAGGTGTCGACCTCAACTCCAAGATCCAAGGATTTCGCCATATTGTCGAATCCGCTGACCTCCTTTAGCCACGAGACTGACTCTGGGTAGATTGCATCATAAATTGTGGGAGTTCCGGCAGCAGCCCAACAGAATCTCTCGAGACCGTAGCCAGTGTCAATTATCTGCAAGTCCATCTCCCGATATCTGAGCCCTTTGATCTCTATATTGCCATCTTCTGACTCCTCTAAGTTCATGAAAACAAGAGTCGCTAGCTCTAGGCCGGCTACGATTACTTCCAGTGCTGGTCCTGCGTTTCCACCACCAGACCAGGGGTTCTCGACATATGTGATTCCATCCGGATCGATTCCGAATGATTCTACTAATAGCTCATCGCAGTACCTCACGCATTGATCGATCCAATAAATTACGTCATTTTCTAATGGCCTGTTGAATGCATGGTGTGCCATCATCTCAAATGTTGAAAGATGCCTGCCAGATCGACCCACTGCATCTACATCCGTTAGTCTGATGCATGGTTGACTAATTCCCAATGGATTTGCGGGAGGGGGTACCAATCCACTAGTGACGTGTGGTTGGAAATCAGCTATGCTAGCGATGGTGAGGTGTATGTCATCCCTCCATCTTGCAATAATCGGGTAAGGTTCGACACGAGTATGCCCATTTCTCTCAAAGAATGAGAGGAAGGCCTCACGCATTGCATCCTTCAGTTCCTTGCCCTTCATCGGAAAACCCTCGATTATCGGTTTTCCAATGAATGTGTAGGGGTCCTCGCTGGAGTCCCCGCACGTTGATCGTGATGAGTCTCTGGTCCAGAAACGAGCACCTGTAACGTCACAAATTTTGCAAATGTGCCCTGAATCCTCCCAGAAGGGAATGTCGATTTCTCCGAACGTCAACTATACACCCGTATGCCGCATTGGCGGTTCGGTCTTGAAGTCAATGTGAGAAA
>PBUX01000043.1 GCA_002728565.1 Methanobacteriota archaeon
CCGATCGATAATGCCGCGCACCAGAGCGGCGCCCATGTTACCCACACCGATCACGCCTACCGCAAACCGCATATCTTAGTCACGATCTCCTAGGTATGGCCATCTTATTTCACACTGACTCCAATGCGAATCATAGGAAAAGATGACAGCAATCCCGCTCACACGCTAGGGAATGTGACAATGCCGCTTCGATGGTTTCACAAGTGCTAGTTATGGCGCACTGCTGTGAAAGAGTCCCACGCTACGGATCCGCCTTCGGGCGTGCAGGAGGTTCTGGTCCCCGAAAGGGTGGTCAACAGCCTACCAACCATGTACTGCTTTGAGACCTGCCCGTTCTGCTTCAAGGTCAAGGCTCTCCTGGGCTCCCGGGGGATTCAGTATTCCAAGGTCGAGGTGGATCCGACTTTCAAGACGCAACTTAAGTGGTCGGATTGGGGCAAGGTGCCAGTTTTCATTGACGTCGATGGCACTCAAGTTAACGACTCGAACTACATACTCCACTACATTGACTCCAAAGACTCGAACTCATTTCCTCGAAAGGGCGAGGACTCCGAGCAGGATCGATGGATGGATTTTTCCAACAAAGTTCTAGGGAAATCCATCGTTGCTGTAATCTACACCTCTTACAGGACCTCTCTCCAAGCCCTCGATTACGTGACCAGGGTTGACAACTTCTCCTTTGGCAGCCGACTGATCAACAAGTGGCTGGGCGCACTAATCATGCGCATGGTGGGCAAGAGCAGAGCGAAGATGTTCGACCTCCCCCCTCGTGAGAACCTCGAGTATCAGTTGGATGTGATGTCTAAGGGGATAGGGGGGGACTTCTTTGGAGGGGAGGGGCCTAACGGGGCGGACTACGCCAATTTCGGAATCCTCCGATCTATGCAGGGATTGAATGGCTTTGATATAGTGGAGAAACACAATGTAGTATCCGGCTGGTACTCAAGGATGAGGGAGCACTCCGGAGTCTGATGTGCCCGAGACTCGTATGTTGAAACTATTAATTTGGATACCTCTAAATAATAATGCGCTTTGCTGGTATCGTGCCCTGTGAATGTTGTGACTGCAATCCCTGTGGAGCTAGCTGTACGTGCGATGGATGCTGTTGAGTGATATCAGCAAAACATCATCAATACCACTGTCATGTATCGCTTCTAGCTCTCTTCTTGGTACTAGCTATAGCCAATTAGGCATTCCATCTGGACCCATCTTGGTGGACTCTTGCATCAATTTCTGAGGAACTCCCAGTGGGTGGTTTTGGGGCCAGCTTGCAAGCGGGGTAATGGGGGCGCTTCCAGAACCGATAGCATTGCAATCGGTCATTTTGATGTCTTCGTCAACTATTCGGGCCGCCCCTACCTCAAATGCCACCCCCACCGCTTCCTTCTCAATCATGTCTGTGGCGTTGTAGTACCATCTAGCACCAAGCGGCACGGTCTTGAAATCCCCCTTCCAAACCTCTGGAATGTTGAGGTTCAGGAATAGGTTCCCTTGTAGGAACCAAGATCTGATTGATTCCGAGTCGACGCCTTCCCTGGGCGTAATTTTGGAACCTTCTGGCCTAAGTAAATTTGATGGCCTTTCCACCACAACATCGGAGATTCGCTCTACTAGCCTTAGGGTCGCATCAATCGACTCTGAGTAGTCTTGATGGGAGTATGTTGCGAGACTAACCGACAGGGATGGCAGACCATAGAGAGCTGCCTCCCTTGCGGCAGAAACTGTCCCGGAGTGCAGGACATCCACTGAAAGATTGGGTCCTCGGTTAATCCCGGATATGCACAACCATGGCTCTATCTCAGGCGCTCNGGCCCTCAGNCCACCATCTATTGCAACAATCACGCAGTCGCACGGAGAGCCATCCAATGAGAAGACTCGNAGTGGCNCCCCATTATCCACTCTTATCTTCTCAGCGATATCAGTGTGCTCTTCGAAGGACATGTCATCACGGAGAGTTAGCTTCATTCCGACTGCAGACTGCTCAGTTAGTGGTGCTAGGATTGCTATAGGGTGGCCCCGGGCATGCAGGGCGGCGGCCAAGCCCTGCAGACCCATTGAGTGAATCCCGTCGTCATTTGTGAGTAGGATGGGTATCGGGGGCACGTTGGCCCCACGAAGAATCCGTTAAGAAACCCATCTCAATGAAACCCCTCATAGGGAAAATGCCACTCAAACGCTCTCGAATTCGGATAGCTCCCCGTAATCGACCAGTAGGCTGGGACCACTGCTTAGGAAGCACATTATCCCCCTCCTGCTCCTAGAGTCCTCAGGCGTAGAGTTGTTTCCCGTGGCGCAAGACCCAGTGCAACCGTCNGCGAACGCAATGTACACCCTGCCCTCCCTGTCTATGTGCAGGTCGTTGAAGTCCAGCAGGTTTCTGTTGGACCCCCCGATNTCCCTGCAGTCGCCACTGTTCAAGCATATGCTACCAATCTGAACCGGATCCGCGGAGGCCCGAACGGTGTGGAACACCGGACTAGGGTCNAGCGCGTTGATGCTGTAAGTGATGTAAAGATAGTAGCTTACGTTGGCGTTAGCATAGTGCGCGTTCCCGTCCCACGGCTCGTCATCGATGTCCGGCTCGCCGAGCTCNCTAGCGTTCTCGCTGCCGAGGTAAGTTATCGCAATTCGTCCGGGATCACCTGCATCGACCTGCGGGAANACACTGGAGATTACCTCAATCGGGCTAATCCTAATGCTCGTCTGCTCCCATGACTCGCCCGAGTCAGTGCTTCTGGACATGTATACGCCCTCATCCGCCCCAGTCCAAATGTGGTAGGCGTTTGATTGCGTATCCGTGGCGACCTCNGAGTTCTTCCTAGGGTATGGNGTCCCAGCATCCTCGCCCATTGTCCTTGCGAACCAGGTCAGTCCGTTGTCCTTGGACACTATCACGGTNGGNGTCTCCACCCTAGGNGTGACGTAGACAGTTCCATCAGGGGCAGAAGTGATCGCCCCGTGCAGACCGCCGTCTGTAGTTGCAAGCCCTATCACCTGTCCCCCAGCCTCGAATGTAGCGCCACCATCGAAACTCGTGAAGCAGAAAATACCAGCCAGCTTGTTGTAGCAGTAGTAAACNGCCTGGTCGTAGAATGCCTGCGAAAACTGTCCACCCACNCCGTAGCCGCTGCTGGTCCAAGGTCCAGTGGCNAGCTTNATGTGGTCGTTGATCGGAGTCGTCCCTGAGTCATGCGGGTTGCCAATCCAAGTCTCTCCATCATCATCACTCCAGCAAATCCACGAAGTCTCTAACCCTTGCATCTGTACGTTGAATATCCGATCAGTTTCAGGGTCAACCCAACCCCAAGGGTCATTGGTCTGGAACGCGCAAAGAGGTCCGGTAACGTCCTCCCAAGACTCACCGTGGTCGCAAGAGCGCATGACCTTCTCAAATGCGATGAAGAAAATACAGCCGCTGGAGGTCACTCCGATGCTTGGCTCCGCNCCGTCCTCCCCCACATCACTGAAATTGAAGCTAAGNGGGAGGGGTTGGACATCGACTGGCAGACCATCCGGACCNGTGACGAAGACCCTTTCGAGAGACTCACCAGANATCGGATCCGAGCTCCCGCTGCCCGCCTNTAGGCAGCCTGACATCGGCATGACCACCATCATCAGAGCTGTTGCGAGTGCCAGCAGGGACCTCCTCATGGCCATCTCTGATGGCTCGATGCCTTGAAACCTCTGGCACTCCAAATTAGTCGTACTCGTTCCTCTCCTCTGGTATGCCACTAAGGTACTGGACAAACTCGTACTCATTCCCATCGTGGTCAAAAAAGTAGTATCGATGCCTGTGTGGATGGTCGAGGAAAGTTGAGCCCTGTGAATAACCCGCATTCGCAAGCCTATCGGCAGTGGCCCGGCCATCTTCGACAACGAATCCTATGTGGTTCAATCCTGGGTGCACGTATGGCTCGTGAGGNCCCCTTTCTGTGGCCCCTCTGTCCTCTACNCAAAGATAAGACTCTTCTGTACCGACATGGACCCATCGTCGCGCCTTCTCACCTTCGCCTCCGCCTCTGACACCGAACTCCGGCATTGCCGTCAGAAGAAAGCGAACCGTCTCATCCACGTCGGTCGAGGTGATGTTGATGTGTTCGAGAAATGGTGCGCCCTTCATGGTGCAAAGAGAGCACGACTTGGATTAAGCTTTATCTCTATCATTATGTAAATGCGCTAAGNGCCAAGAAAGAAGCAATTACGACTNNTATGAATGCCAGCGNCCCTAGTANGATCAAAAGNGAATTCAATCCAATCCCTAACTTTGAGANGAGAGACAGCNGATCGNCCACTTCNATTCCCTCCGATGGGAAGTAAACCCCCTCATCTGGGACGAATTCTGCCATCTTCGACCCAACCTGCCCCGGCTCCATGGCAACCGCATTCTGATCCATCCCAACCAATGAGAGCATCAGTCCAAGGGGCACCAGAACACAGCAGGAAAAGCACCGGATCTTAGATGAAGGAGCATCGTAAATAGTGTATTTCCCCCTACAAGTCTTTGCCTCTTCTTCTACTCCGTCCCCATCGAGGTCGACCATGATATCCTGGCACTCCCACTCATTTGTTAGACTGCCAGCAAAAACGAACAGCAATATTGCCAGGATGCCCACTCCCAAGCCNAGATANCCCATATTCAGTTGGAACCCACCGTCAGAATCGTCCTCATCCATTCGAATAGCCCCCTCCATAGCCAAAATCAATCAATAATCAAGATATGCCCCTCGTTAGGCACTTCAAACGCTAAGCGGTCCCTCGCTTCAATGTAGAGGCAACGTCNAACGTCTTCAAAGGCTAAATGCAACAGCCCCTGTTGCACTCATTGATGTCTGCTGTGGGAGTCACCNTGNTCGAGATCATCTCATTCTTTTTCTGGGCGACTTTAATGTTAGGCCCCCTTTTTCGTATGGGGGAAGAAGAAGACCCCATCGAAGAAGGCGGCGAAGCCGCGGCCGCGCATTGCTCATTCGATGGATGCCGCGCTCTAACCATGAAATCCACGGAGTTCTGCTGGAAGCATCAGGACGCTAAGCCACATATTTCCGATGGGCCAGCATGGTGGGAAGAAGGCGGGGGAGCCCCCTAAAGCGCCGTCTCAGTCGTCACCGGNGGTCTTCAGGAACATCCCCCTTGAGTCAGGNAGGGTCGGCTTGAAGCCCCAACGATCGTAGAAACCGTCGACATCCGCCATCAGGTTNACGTANGATAGGGGGGGAGCCTCTCTGAGGATGTAGTCCATCAGTGCGTCCATGATCATCGTACCTCCACCATTTCCCTGNGAATCTTTGAGAACCGCCATGTCACATATTTGGAAGACNGTGCCACCGTCACCGACAACCCTCCCAATACCCACGATCTCGCCTGATTCCTTCAGCCTAAGTATGACCGAGTGCAGTTCTGANCCCAGCCCCTTGGTGGCCCCATCCATGGAGCGCGGCTTCATCCCGGCACCTTCCCTGACCCGGAGATACTCGTCCGGCTGGGGAACGCCCTCCTCAATCGTGAACAATCAACCACTTCCCAGTTTGACCCAGATGAGCCTCCAAGCGCAGGGAGTTTGCATCAGTCAATGGCCCTCATCCCCGATTCAGCGGCTGCAAGACAAGCTAGGATGTCGTCTACAGTGGATCTAGANGAGNCTAGAGTAGCCGANTCGACAACNATCCTAAGGGCAANCNCTCCATCTTCTTCAACAATCGATGCATAGAAGTCATCAGGGTCGTCTGGAATAATAGCGGCTAGTAGCGACTCAGCCTCGTCCTTTNCCCCCCTCCAAATTATCTTGGTAGTTGANCCCACATTAAATCCCCGTAACTTCAGATAACTAGAAACCGCTTTTTCACCGANCAGACTCCCTAAACGCCCCAAAAACGACTTCCAGAGTCAACCTCCTCCTCATCTGAGAATGACTGCACTACCTGCTTCAATAGGTAGTACAGTATGACNGATAGCATGGGCAGACTCCAGTCTTGTGAGACCGTACTGATTTCTGGGAGGTACTCTCCATCCTGCAAGACCCTCTCTGAAACACCAAGAATGGCATCAGCGAAGGAGTAGATNACCCCACTAAGTCCCAGCAATAGCACGCTCCTTCCAGTGAAGGTGCCCTCTTTCCATCTCAGAATTCCAAGCGAAAGGGCGAATGAAAACAGGGATATCAAGATCCAGGGTAGAACGTCATCCAGAGTAAGGACGATCAGAAGAAGGAGGTCGGACCCTGCAGCCCCCTCGGGCAAAGGCCCCGTTAGTTTCTGGTAGGACAATAGGANGGCAAGCAGCGTTGTTACGATAGAGAGGCCCCATAGCAACGATGAGAACAACCCCCCCGTAGCACTCTCGCGCATGTCAATCATAAGTCGCTCCATCTGCTGCTCCCACCCAAGTCCCTTACCCAACATCCATATTCCAATGAACAGCGGCAAAGCACCAATCAGGGCGATTCCGTTGGGCAAGATCAGCCCAAGTCCGATTATCATCAGGAAAATCGACAGTGGAACAAGCAGCTTAGCTCTGAATCTGGGATCCTCCACGGCTTTGATGATGTAGTAGTAAGTGCCCTCAATTCCTTTCGACTGCCTCACGATAACCTTCTCCACAGTGTCTATCCTTATCCTCGAAGTGATAATTGGCAAGGAAGCCTCATCGTCAGCGCCGTCAGTTACTAGAATTGCGCTATCTGGCTGGAACTCTTGGATAACCTCATCCAACTGACTGGCTATGGCCCGATCGCTCCGAGGGCCAACTCGAACGTCTCCTGTTAGGATGGCTATCTCTACCTCGTCGTTCGCACTAGCATTCTCCACTAGCCTGTCATGNTGGTGCAGGGCACCAAGAATGGCATTGGTGTCNGACTCCTCTGGATCCGCAATGCCCAGCCTCAANGCAGCAGTCAGAGTTGACTTTCGNCCCACCACAGGNCCCCTGATTCCGGCCTTNACNCCNAGGTCATTGTCCCTGTCGACAGTAATGACAAGTTTCCTAGACACGGCTCCCCACCATTTGGCAACGAAGTCCCGCTATCACTTATGAGTAATTGTACTCCTCGCCTCAGTNACCATCAGGAGCTCTGAGCCTGCGGGTTTTCGTCCGCGTATCTCCTTCTCTGCTTCGCACGAAGATACTTCAGAGGATGAGTCATCCATTCTTGATCACATAGAGAGTCGTCACCCATCTGAACAGGACACCTGGCATTTGTCTTCAAGGATGGGCAGCCATGGGGGGTGTACTCTCTTTCGTAAATCTGGCCCACTTGATAACCAGTCGTATCTGCATCGAAATCAGGAGCGTTGGAGAAGAATCCACAGGTCTGCTCTCTGCTCAAGCCTATTGCTCTAGAGAAGGCAGCTAGGAAGACCCTGCCAACATGGTTTACGTTCACACCCTGATTTAACTCCGAAACAGCTGACTCGAAGCAAGGCGGCCAGTCCTCTCTAATGGCCGCAGTCATTGGCATTTCGGCTTCAACCCTTTCGGCGAGCAGGCCTGTAATCATCCGAACTGGCTCTGAGAACTTAGCAGCGAACTCATCGCTCATTCTGCTCATTCTCTCGATACAACTCTCGTGAAGATTCTCCCTAACCCTCTCTTTGATCAACCTAGCAGCACGCTCCCTGCTGGTCTCCCCAGATCCCGCATCTAGGCATACCCAACCATCCTTCAAAGGCCGGTTCACAAGTCTCCAGTAGTTCCCTGATATCTTGGGGCAGAGCTCAATGAAGTCAGACATCGGGATCCAGTANTCATTACCCATTCCGCCCNTGTCTTCAACTCTGATNTCAGAAAGATAAGAAGCAGANATCAGAGGAAAGCTTTCGGCATCCATNCCCAGAAGCTGATCCGCNCTGCTCGCCTCCCCTTCTATCCATCTCGCTAGTAATCTGTCATCGAAAGANGCACAGACTACTAGCATTGCATGNAGGAAAGAAAGCACCTCGGTCATCCTACCGATTTCTGTGGAAATGTCAATCTTTGTCGAATAAGTCGCATCACCCCCCTGGGATACAGCATCAACTAGCCTCAGCCTGCCCTTTACCCTGATGTCNTCCAGCCANGGTGCCTCTACCAAGTCCTCAACAGAGACCCCATTTTTCTCAAGAACGCTGAGAATGTAATTCCTCCCTTGAGGAAGGAATGGGTATCTGGCTAGCAAACCCTCATCATGGATCGCAGGGGGGTCCAGTGGCAGGGGCATTATCGCCAGTGAGCGGCGAGGGTTCTTCAACACTCACCGAGCCCTTCCACTGGAGTATGCCAACCCGTGAACCCCCCACTTCTCTTTCCGCTCAGAACCACTCCATNTTGGAAATGCAGGAAGAATTCAGAGNGCACTTCGGTTGGGACGTTTCAGACGATTTCAANAGCGCCAAGCAACTTCTCTCCACTGTTGAGGNTACCAGCATCGGGAAATGGGAGAGGCACTACAGGCTGTCCGCGATCTCGAAACTTTATCGAAGACTGGTAATCAGGCGACCCGAGATTACAGTAATCGGTGCCGCAGTCGAACCAGATGAGGTGACNGAGTCCCTTTCTAGATCCGCACTCCTAGTTTCCGCAGANGGGTCTTCAGGAGTATTTTCTGAGCTACCNCCCTCCCTTTCGGAGAAGGCGTGGTCAAGGCTAGCCTGCGTAGTTAGTGACGCCGATGGTGGCGACGGGACTCTCGAGTCAGCCAAACGCAGCATCCCNTTCGTCCTTCATGCACATGGGGACAATGTTGACAGCTGGGGCGAATTGATNGGGTTTTCGGAGNCCCTTCCTAATCCTCCAGAACTCATCCTGACCCATCAGACTCCATTCGACATCCAAGGAATGCATAATCCCGGTGGATTTACCGACGGAGATAGGGCGGTTTGCTTCCTAGTCGCATTGGGNGTTGAGCTAGGACAAATTTCCACAATTGGCACTAGGACNGACTTGGTAGGAAGGTGGTCAGGCTCGACNGATGATGAGGCAAAGATGGAGAAGCTAGTTTGGATGGGCAGGTTCCTAGAAGCATGCGGNATGAAAGAATCAGATTTCAAATGAGCCNGCTTCGACTCTGGAACCATCGCTGTTAATGGTGCCATCGAATGTCTGCGCTTCTCCTTTGACATCGACAGTCACGGTGAAATCAGTGCTTGCCTCTTGACCCTCAGTTTCATAGTGCTGTACGAAGATTTTGTAGCCTCCCTGTGGAGGGTCAGAGGCCCAGGATATCTCCTGCTTACCAGAATCTGGATTGTATCCTTCGATGTCAAACGAACCGCCAATCGCTTCTGGTTTGAAGAAGGACAGCTCCTGTCCTTCTGAATCCACTATCGATAGTCCAAGATCGGAGCCCGAGTCCCAATTAAGAGAAACAGATACCCCATCACGAAGAGTACCGACCCTCTTTCTCAGAGTCTCAATCGCCTCTGCTTCAGAGAAGNGCTCCNTCTCTTCCACAGGCNCGGGTGCNGCAGAAACACCTTCTTGGTCCGAAGACGGCTCCGCAATGGCGAACTTTGCGACGAACTTCACATCGTTGCCTCTCTCTATTGTGCCCTCGTAGAACTTCTTGCTTTTACCAATGGTAACTCCCAGCTTGAAGTGAGTCTCGTTCTTGCCGACCAGCATTGAGATGATCGGGATCTTTGCGAGAATTCCACGCTTGTGAATCTTGAAATGCCTAATTCCAACTCTGTAAACACCGGGGGGAGGAGTTTCGGTCCAAACTACATTCTCCACAGGCGTCTTAGANGTCGGCTTGAAATTCATGTCAANATCGAGTTCACCGCCACACTTTGACCTNCTATTGTCGTGGTAGACATGCTCCCCGGAAGGCGTGATAACATGCAAGTCGAGGTCATTCCAATTATCCCACATCAGGCTGATTTGCACTGAACCCCTCTTGGCGCCCTCCCTATCCAATCTGGCCTCAAGCGCAGTTGCCTCGCTTTCGCTCACCTCGGTCTCCTCGATTCCTGCTCCAATTACATCCCCGCCTTGTCCTAACGATTCCGCAACCGTCCCAGTTTCCGAACGATCTCTTCTGGANCCNCCCGATCTTCGACTCCTTGCGATCGCTCCTTCAGAGACATGCTCCGGGAGGTTCCTCCTTGTGGAAGGCAGGATCACTCTACGATTATCAGATTGAATAAGCCTATACAGTCCAGTCNACGTAATTACGAAGACCAGAATCACCACAATGAGCGACANGATGTCTACGGCCACATGACCGAACTAATGGGATGTCTTTTGATTACATCGGTACCGAGCCAACAATATATTCCGCATAATTTAGCCGGTTGGTTCATAATCGTTGTAATACTCCTGCACTAGGAGGGGAGCGGAAGCGATGACAAGTTCCACAGTCCGGACTCATGATTCGAACCATCGTAAGACCGTTATTTCGGCCAGAAAGACGGCGTTTCTTCTGGCCTTCTTGTTTGTTCTTCCACTGCTTGCTCACCACCCGGTGGATTTCACGGACCATTCCGCCAAACAAACCTCTCCACGGGCC
>PBUX01000044.1 GCA_002728565.1 Methanobacteriota archaeon
GCTCCGCCTTCAGGGGGGTCAAGAGCCCTAACCGCTACTGCCAGATTGCGCATGGCAAGTCGACTCTTGGATGAGTTATAATTGAGCGCACTCNCAAGGAGCTTTGATTGCGATTCAATCAATAACAACCACAGCTTCCCCGAGCCGTGATCGATCTCGCAACACCGGTATTGGGTGCCTTCCAAGACTCCCTTGACTCAGCATTCGGCAATGACTTGGGTTGGGCGCTTGGCCATATTATCCTCGTCTCTGCTCTAGCTGCGTCTATCCTTGCTGTCAGGGAGCGGGATCACATCATCGCCTACTCCGGAATAGACAAGCGCCTAGCCCTAGACGCCGCTGCCACCTTGCTTCTGACGCTGGTAATCTATTGGATATTCACTGCAGTGTTCGAGTTCGACTCCGGCGCATCGGTGGGGCTATCTTTCGTTACCGCGATCTCCATGCGTTGGATGGTCACAGTCATGGGCTAGATTGCCTTCTTCTGTACACTAGAACCACAACTGACACTGCGACAGCGATCATAGCCAGAACCCCGCCGATTACATAGGGCTCCAATTCCTCCGAGACGCCCAGATCCTCCAACAACGTCNCATTCTCACCAAAGCCCACATTGATTGTACCGGCCTCCTTGGCCTTCACTGTGACCATCAAACCCCCCTCTACCGAGCAGGACTGGGCAGTTAGGACCTCCTCGGGCAGTATTACCAGACAACCGGTCCAATCCTCGACCAGATTAGTCGGGGTGCTGACAACGAACTGGCAGTTCGCCAAACCACTTCCCCCGGAGATCTCTATCGAGCATGGCTGGTCGCTCAGATCATTGAATCCAGATGGCCACTTGCCCTCTTCGCTAGCATCAGATTGAACTAGATGCAACTCAATTCCGAAACTCTGATTGAGATTGCTGCTACAGGAGAAAGAGGAGGATATGGAAATAGGCTCCCCAGCCTCCACCGTCTCGGAGGATTGCCCGTAGTTTGCCTCGCAATCTAGGAATTCTGGGACAAACGCATCCAAGGAATGAGTCTCCGCCTCGGTTAGGAAACCAACCGGGATTCCTGCAGCTTGCGTGACTTGTGCCGTAATGTTGACCTCGTGGTTGCCAGCAGTCGTGGAGCTGTCAGCCCTCAGGTTCACCTGGAAGTCAACCTCAGANCCGGATGCCACNGTTACTGACCCCGGTCCAGCAGCAGTAAGCTCGCCGGTCTGGTAAGTGAGATCCACGTTTTCTGAATATGCGTTGGGATTCTCCAGCGTGCAATGCACAAATGCAATATTTTCGGCTGGCAGATCGAAATCGACCAGGTCCTCTTCGCACTC
Source organism: Methanobacteriota archaeon (assembly GCA_002728565.1). Classification (GTDB taxonomy): domain Archaea; phylum Thermoplasmatota; class Poseidoniia; order Poseidoniales; family Thalassarchaeaceae; genus UBA36. The sequence continues at coordinate 1,324 of PBUX01000044.1, forward strand.
CAGATTTATCGAGGGAACGATCTCTTGGGCATTCGAGGTAAGCGAAACACTGCTAAAGCAAATCATTGCGAAGGCCATGGCGAANGCCCTAACCCTTCGACTCACAGCCTTTCGCATTCGCAAACAGAAATAGATATTCGCCATTTCAGCTCCAAAACTAAACGAATTTTCACTCAAAGCATTCATGTCGACCCTTTGAGCCCCGTTAGCATGAGCGAAGGGCCGGCCAAGGCAAAGGCGCCTATCGTACCAGACCACACCAAGATCACCAGTGGAACAGAGGTACAGGAGAAGCTTATTTTGGCAGCAAGGGTTTTTTCTGACCTACTAAAGCCCACTTTNGGCCCCAGAGGCCTAGACAAGATGCTGTATAAGACAGATGGGAACACAGCTGTGACCAATGACGGGGCCAAGATCGTAGCAGAGCTNCTAGTCAAGCACCCTGCAGCGAAGATGATGGTCTCAATGGCCAGCTCCCAAGAGGAAAATTGCGGTGACGGCGTCACTAGCTCAATGCTAGTATGCGGNTCCCTGCTAATCCAGGGNAAGACNCTCCTCCGAAAGGGACTCCACCCCCTTACTCTCATTGATGGCTACAGCCATGCCCTGGATGCAGCAATTGACCAGATAGAACTTGACTCATCCCATGCCACTTCTGACAAGCTTCTGGGNGTCAGTGAGACCGCTCTAAGAGGGAAGGTTGCAGATACATCGCTGGATGAACTCTCTCCAATAGTAGTTCAAGCTCTACAGACNGTTTTCGATAGCTCTGGCACCGCNCATGCAGAGCAAGTATCGATGTACAAGATAGGAACNGGCAGTGTCAAGGACTCTCGATTGGTTTTCGGNGTGGTTTTTCGAAGGAGGGTAATTTCNGACGACTTACCNAACAATCTCGAGGATATCAAGGTGATATGCCTNAATGGGGACCTGAAGATCAGGGAACTAACAAGGGACGTGGAGATCAAGATCACCAGTGCAGATGAGCTGGAATCCTTCGTCGAGGCCGAGCAAGACAGGAGGGCGCAAATCGCCGAAAGTGTGGNCAACAGCGGAGCGAGTGCCATCCTGTGCACAGGACAGGTAGACAAGGACGTCCTTCATACCCTATCCAAGTCAGGNATATTTGCTGTAGGCGACTTGGATGATAGCGAGATTCGNAATGCAGCAGAAGCCACAGGGGCAACGATAGTCGAGAACCCACTAGACATTAGCAATAGCGAACTNGGGGAATGCGGCAANCTATCCTGGGAGAGGAAGCAGGAGACCGACAGCGTCCAGGACATNATTAGGCTCGAGCGCTGCCCTAATCCGCGTACTGTAACCATTGAGGTCGGCGGATCGGGCGAGACGGCAACGGAAGAGGTCATCAGGGCACTTCACGACTCACTTAGAGCCACTTCATTGGCATTCATCGAGGAAGTCCTACCAGGTGCAGGCTCGATTCATGCGAGAATGGCGCATAGCGTTAGGGTTGCTTCTGAGTCACAGCCCGGCAAGGAGAGGCTAGCCATGGAGGCATTCGCTAGAGCCTTGGAGGCGATACCAGAGACTCTCGCCGAGAATGGAGGTGGAGAGCCTTTGGATAGGATTCTCGAGCTCAGGGCAGCAGCCAGAGAGGGCCGGATTAGCGGAATCTCACCAGATGGAAAGCTGTGTGACGTCGAAGGTGTCTGGCACCCTAGGTCCGTTATCGAAGAAGCCTTGGTTTCCGCTACTGAAACCGCCTCCAGCATGCTCAGGATAGATCAAGTCATCTCATCTAGAGGCGACTAGGCCTNTTCAGGAATAGTTCAAGAGCCACTCGGACACGCATCNNCATGGTACGACCTCGTGCNCTACTTAGCGTCTGGGACAAGCAAGGAATCGAGACATTAGGCAAGGCACTCGCCTCTATGGGCTGGGAGCTAATTTCAACTGGAGGGACTTCAAAGACGCTCAGGGAAGCGGGTCTTGAGGTCACAGAGGTATCCGAAGTAACCAATCACCCAGAGATCTTCGATGGAAGGGTGAAGACCCTACATCCAGCAGTACATTCAGGGATCCTTGCAAGACGTGATAACGACGATGATATGTCCTCGATCTCCGCTCTTGGATACGGATTGATCGATCTTGTATGCGTCAATCTGTATCCGTTCGAATCTACGGCAAGTAGGGAGCCTCCNGCATCAGANTCCGAACTGATTGAGATGATCGACATCGGTGGACCAACAATGGTCAGATCAGCCGCGAAGAACCATAGTGATGTCATCGTACTCACCTCCCCAGACCAGTACCAATTAGCCATTGATCTCTTGNAGTCGTCACGAGGNGATCCANGCGGCCTGGATGAGATGACCAGAAGCATGCTAGCCAAGGACGCGTTCCGCTTGACGGCGTCATATGACGCANCGGTTTCCAACGAGCTCGAACGCAGATTCTCAGATGCTCGCCTACCATCTAGGGTCAATATCGCTTCAGAAGCCGGCACTCCACTCAGGTATGGTGAAAATCCACACCAACAAGCATCATTCTACCCGAATACCGGTGTTCCAAGCGGCTTGGCCTCTGCCAAGCAACTGGCAGGTAAGCCACTATCATTCAANAACTACCTGGATCTCGATGGCGCTCTTAGATTAGCCAGATCTATGGTTGCAAACTGCTCCGAAGAACATCACGGTTGCGTAATNGTCAAGCACACAAATCCCTGTGGAGCAGCAATGGACCAAAACCAGTCTCGCGCATGGGAAATGGCATTGGCCAGCGACCCAGAGAGCGCATTCGGNTGCGTCATTGCTTTCACGAAGCCGGTCGAGGCTCAAACCGCCANGGAAATAGGAAACCACTTCTTCGAGTGCATAATTGCTCCGGGNTTCGAGCCAGAGGCCATTGAGGCCCTCTCATCTAAGTCAAACAGACGAATCCTATCCCTNGANAAAATNGAACCGAGGAGGGATGAAGACATGCTCAGACAGATAGACGGAGGTTGGCTTTCGCAGTCACAGGGCCCACCCTCTATCGACTGGAAACTTGCTCAGTGCGTGACGGAAACTGGGGCAGACGATCGGGATTTGGACCTAGCAGTGTTCGGAACAACCGTAGTTTCAGAAGTTAAGTCCAATGCAATCGTCCTAGTATCAAGCTCCGAATCAGGATTCCACACAGTCGGCATCGGTCCCGGACAAACAAGCAGAGTNGAGGCATTAAGAATCGCTGCACGTAGGGCCGGGGACCGAGCAAGCGGCTCNATGCTAGCGTCCGATGCATTCTTCCCATTCCGTGACAGCATCGATGAAGCTCACAAGATAGGCGTCACTATGATTGTACAACCAGGCGGTTCAGTGAGAGACAAGGAGGTAATCGAGGCCGCCGACGAGCATGGCATTGCAATGATTTTCACTTCCACTCGGCAGTTCCTCCACTAACTTCTTTGCAGGGCGACACTATCATACCTCGCATTCCTACGGAGATGCATGGACCTCGGCTCCCCTAGTCCTCCGAATACCTACGAAGACGTAGTTTCCGCGATCGGCAATACTCCCCTGATCAGGCTAAATCGTATTACTGATGGGCTGCAATCATCCTCAGTATGGGCAAAGCTGGAACGCTGCAACCCAGGTGGATCCATTAAGGACAGAATCGCTCTGCAAATGGTCTTGGACGCCGAATCAANGGGNCTNATTGAGAAGGGNGGGACGATTGTNGAGGCAACGTCCGGAAACACAGGGGTCGGCCTAGCCATGGTCGCGGCTCAGAGGGGCTACAGGTGCATTTTCACTATGCCAGACAAGATGAGCAATGAGAAAATCACCCTGCTCAGGGCCATGGGCGCAGAAGTTCATGTATGCCCTACAGCTGTTNAGAAGGAAGACCCCCGTTCTTACTACGAGGTAGCTGCACGCCTAGCTCGGGAGATTCCCGGTGCTTGGTACCCTGACCAGTACTCTCACAAGTCAAACCCACTTGCCCACTTCCATTCCACAGGACCTGAGATCTGGCGGCAGACCGAGGGGAAACTAACTCACTTGGTCGCCACGATGGGAACAGGGGGCACCATCTCAGGAATCTCCAGATCACTGAGGGAGCTTTCAGACGACAATAACCGCGAACACCCATCCATCGTTGGGGTAGATGCCGTCGGATCCATACTAAAGCAGTGGTTCGANGAGGGAACAATGGGNGACCCACAAACCTACAAGGTCGAGGGNTTCGGTGAGGATTTCATCCCAACTGCGACCGATTTCTCCCTCATCGACGAGATCCGGCAAGTTGACGACTCCGAATGCTTCCAGTGGGCAAGGTCTCTTGCAAGGACCGAGGGAATGTTTTGCGGCGGGTCCTGCGGNGGNGCCATCAAGGTCGCATTGGATATCGCGAAGGAAAGCGAATCAGCAGGCGAAGAGGCAATCGTCGTCGTCATCTTGCCNGATGCCGGCAATCCATACCTTTCGAAGTTCTACAATGATGATTGGCTGAGGGAAAACGGCTGGGAGCCGGATGAATGGGAGTGAATCACACCTTATCGAACGCCTGATCCAAATCTGCAATCAAGTCATCCACGTTCTCGATTCCGACTGAAAGTCTGACCAANCCNTCCCCAAAGCCCCTTGCAAGCCTCTCCTCCCTAGGGACCTCTGCGTGGGTCATCGTAGCAGGGTGAGTGATCATAGTCTCAACTGCACCAAGACTTTCTGCAAGAAGGCAAAGCTCTACGGAGTTCATCAACTTCTTTCCAGCTTCCAAACCGCCCTTAAGCTCGAACGATATCATCCCNCTGAAACCACTCATCTGGGCCTTAGCTACTTCATGCATCGGATGCGACTCCAAGCCTGGATATGTGACCCTCTCCACCTTGGGGTGGCTCTCCAAGTAAGCCGCGATTTTCTCNGCATTCTCCCAGTGCCNCTCCATTCTNACATGGAGCGTCTTCAGTCCCAGAATTGTGAGCCAGCAGTCAAATGGACTGGAGACAGCCCCCACACTCTTCTGGATGAACTTCAGACTTTCATACAGATCCTCACGGTTCGTGACCACCACTCCGCCGATGAGCTGATTGTGGCCACTNAGGTACTTCGTGGTGCTGTGAAGTACAATGTCTGCACCAAATTCCAGTGGCCTAAGGAAAACNGGGGTAGCGAAAGTAGTGTCAACGACGTAAAGCAACGAGTTCTCCTCGGCGATCTTTCCCACCGCTTCCAGATCTGTGACCTTCAGAAGGGGATTCGTCGGNGTTTCGATCCAGACCATCTTGGTCTCAGGGCGTATGGCCTCCTCGACCTTGCTCGCATCCTGCGAATCTACGTATGTGAACTCAATTCCGTAGTTAGTCATCAACTTGTTGAATAGTCTAGAGGTACCACCGTAAACGTCATCGCAACTGATTACGTGATCCCCTTGCTTCAGTAGCTTCATGCAACTGTCCGAACTAGCCATGCCACTAGAGAACGAAACAGCGAACCTCCCTCCCTCGATAGCGGCAATATGCTCCTCGAGATCTTGCCTAGTCGGATTTGAAGATCTGGTGTAGTCGAATCCCTTGTCCCTGNCGATCTCCTCAAGAACGTAGGTCGCNGTTTGGTACACTGGCGGGATAATCGCGCCGGTCGTTGGGTCGGGCTTGCTGCGGCCCCTGACAACATCGGTTTCGAAATCCATGCTACCATTCCTCCGGGTTGGGTCGTTCTGCAAAAGCCTTTCACTCATTTTTCTGGCACAAATCTCCTAGTCCCGCGTATTGACTCTGTACCTTACGTAGAATATACCGGCTAGGCCTACCAAGATGATGCTAGCAGCACCAAAACCCGGATCCGCGCCGTTCCACGTTGAGGGGCTGAAGAGCTCACCATCACCACGAGTGGACACATGCCATACGAAATATGACGAAAGCGAAGACATCAGGCCAATCATCAGCATTATCGCCTTCTTCGCGTGCGCAGGGAGGGTCTTTCCCGTTGCATAGTAGTCAAACATAGCCGGCCCGAAGTAACGATTGGTTAGCGTGTATCTGAACAAACCCTCGCTGGATAAAGAAAAGAGGAAAGCTGCAGGGACGGCCCAGGAAACAGTCGGCCAGCCAGGGACCCAGATTCCAATTATCGCAAAAACGAGGAAAAGACAACCAAGACCAACGTAGACCCTACTCTTTGCTGTGCTGCTCGCTACGCAGTATTTTTCCACGATCTCATCTATGCTATTCAATCGCTCCATGTTCTCAATGGTCATACCGACGGACTTCAACGTATAAGGTGGAGTCTGGCCAATCCTCAAGCGCTGCCTCTGCCCCAGAGGCACGTGGATGCTGGGTTCGCACTTCCCAGAGATGGAACGGAGGAGGACCCAGTCAGGCTGGGAGTAATGATTTCCGGCGGGGGCTCCGGTCTGGCTGCGCTCCTGAGACACCAACTAAAGCAGCCCTGCTGCCATCAGACCGTTCTGGTCATCTCTAACAGGAGCGATGCAGGGGGCCTAAGGCACGCCAAAGAGAATCTCGTCCAACACTCCGTAGTTCCAATTCCACCGGGACAGGACCCTGAGGCACGGAGGTTACAGCACGAGCGGGAAGTTCACCAGCTATTGGTTGCATCAAATGTGGAATTGGTAGTTCTAAGTGGCTACATGCGCATACTGTCCCCGTGGTTCGTTGAAAGGTGGAAGGGACGTTTGGTCAATATTCACCCATCGTTGCTACCCTCATTCCCAGGGGCGCATGCTCACCGGGACGTCCTCGCTGCTGGGGTTGAAATTACTGGGTGCACCGTCCATCTCGTTGATGAGGGAGTCGACACAGGGCCAATATTGGCCCAGCAGTCGGTAGAAGTAACGTCTGATGACACAGAGGATACCCTTCAGGAAAGAGTCAAGCAAGTGGAACACGAACTTTATCCCAAAACCCTAGATCTTCTATGCTCAGGGCGAATAACCCTCTAAATCATCAGGATAGTTGACGTTCCGGATTAACTTGGGGTCAACCATCAGTAGGGAGTGCCGAGCTTCGGAGAACTGCTCGTGCAGAGGCCTTCGGTCTCTGAGCAGGAACTCACCCACTTCTTTCGGGCGAATCAGACCCAGAAGAGGATGCGACCAAACCCCGTCATTGGGCATCGCCAGAATGTCACCATCCTCCAGCGTTTCAGCTAGTGACAAGAACAGCTCGGAGGTAACCCAGGGAACGTCAACAGGCGAAAGCTGTATCGGGGAAGAATTGCCACCATTGTCGAATGCGGCCTCAATGATCGCTTCTATCGGCCCGGCATGAGGCTCCGCATCTACCACCCACTCTATCTCTATTTCATCGTCAATCGTCCTTCCATAGTGATCGACATCCTCTGGATTGGACACGGCAATCCGGATTGGCTCCAGAGACGCATCCGACAGCGCCTTAGCAACTCTGCTGATCAATGAGGAACCGCCAATCTCGATTACTGCCTTGTCCCTGCCCATTCTAGAGGACCTGCCTCCAGCTAGAATCAACGATCGCAACGATTCACCTCAGCTCGTCCAGTCTTTTCATTGCGTGCATAATCTCTTCCATCAGATCAAGAGACCTGTTAATCAGGACCTGGCGGTCCCTCCTGACTGAGGTAGTCTCTAGCATGCTCATTAGGCTCCTGATGTCTCTAGCATCTCGGTTAATTGTCCACTCCAGTACCTCCTCTGCGATTGGATCATCAGAGGGTAGCAAGCGCTCCGACATGGGACGGCAGAGGAGGTGTTTACGCATCAGCTCTCCGGATGATTCTGCATGAGTCCGGCCTTTATCCTTCCAATCAATGAATCCCCATCTGAGACCTCTACCTCCGACAACTCTCGACTGTGCGCCCCAGATTCAATCGAACCTACACGACTGCCTACGAATACCACAAGCAGTGCTAGATGCGACTCCACCAACCGCCCTCGACACCAAACTCGAATCGACTCCTCACTTGGAGGGTCACAACCCGCCCTGAAAAGCTCCTCGACACTTAGCAGCAAAGCCTCCACCGGCTCCTTCTTATTCAGAAGACTAGCAAGGTACCCCCACGGGTCGACACCCATCTTCCCCATGTCCAGGTTTGCCAGCAGGAGCGCAGAGAGTGCTACATCCTCCCTTCCGTGCCTCTTCCAAAGAGCACCAACTAACCTAAGCAAGGTGTCCTGCTTGTCTCCGGCCATAGTGATTAGCCAGGATGCCAGCCTCCTGAGGAAGTCATCAGGAGTCCCAAGATGGAACGAGTAACCAGCAGACTCACCGAGCCTATCCGTGCTCGATTTCATTATCAGGGCAGGCACACCAATTGGATAGGCCTCTCTAACTATCTTGGCTAGCTTCCTATGTGATTTGTGAGAGCTAGCAGGCTGTTCCGACAAGAAAACGTCTAGGTGATCCGAATTAGCGCTCATCTCTTCTCTTTGCTGACCAGAATGTTCACGCTATCGAATATTTCCCCTGCCCTTTCTACGGAATCTCTCAGCCTCTCCCTGAATTCGTCGATGAAAGGGCGGTGCACTATGTCCTCCAGCTGCCTGTCCAAGCTTCTAGTTATGGCCCTGTGCTCAGACTCATCGATTCCAAAAATCGACCTTAGGTATGCTATCTGGGCGATTACAGGATCAGACCGATCAGTGTGGATCAGCATCCCTTCCAGGACTTGCTCGTAGACCAGCCTCATTTCCCTCTCATCTAGGCTGCCCCCGCCTTCTGGGACCTCGTTATTTAGGATGCAGTCGTAGACCATCCGCGGCTCCTCTTCGCTTAATTTCAGAGCATGCGCCAACTTCACCAGAATCCTCTTCTCTCCATTTGTTAGATGACCGTCGCTCAAAGCGAGCCTAGCAGCGTTCCAGAAGACCAGTCTTCTATTCGCGACCACCCCGCTCATATCTCCGGATGATGCCACTTTGACTTAATTGCTAGGTAAGATTGTGATTTTTTCCCAGTAGGAGCCTTCATCAATGCCCCATAGGTCGGACAGCTTGCTAATCAGCCCGATTCCTGGCGCTTTGCGCCCATCCGAACCCCCAGCCGACTTGGCTACTATTGGGGGCAAGGCCCCGGTTTGGGGCCGAAAGGCAAGGAGAAATGAAATTATGTCAAATGAAGGAAAATATGTCATACACGCAACAATTCGAGTCGACGGCACAGTAGCTAGGAAAGACGTGGTCGGAGCCATCTTCGGCCAGACCGAGGGATTGTTAGGAGAAGGATTGCAACTCAGGAATCTACAGAGAACAGGCCGAATCGGCCATGTTGATGTAAACCTGAATAACAACAAAGGTAGGGTGCAGGGGCAGATCGAGGTCTCCTCGTCACTGGATCAGGTTAGTACGGCCGTGATAGGAGCCGCTCTAGAGACAATAGACAGGATTGGGCCGTGCAAGGCCGTAATCAAAGTCAAGGAGATCGAGAATATCCGATCCGCGAAGAGAGATCACGTCATTGACCGTGCAAAACAATTGTTACTGGGTATTGTGAACTCGGCTACAGGGGAGTCAAAGAACATCTTGGACGAGGTCCGAGCAGTTCTTACCCTTGATACAGAGATAGAGATATCCGGAATGACCGCCGGCCCCAACGTCAAGGATTCAGAAGCAATAATTATTGTAGAGGGAAGAAATGACGTTCGAAACCTACTGAAATTTGGAATCAAGAACGCCGTAGCAACCATGGGCTCAGGAATTAAGCCAGAGCTTGTATCGCTAGCCTCCAAAAAGAAGGTCGTAACAGCCTTCCTAGATGGCGACAGGGGCGGCAAGCTCCTACTCTTGGAAATTAGCGGAATGTTGGGGAAGTCATTGACTCACGTCGCTTTCGCACCTCAGAGTAGAGAGGTCGAGCACCTAGAGGGGAAGGTGATTACCAAGTGCCTAAATCAAAAGGAGACCGCTTCAAAAACGGTTTCCAGGATTCAGACAGAGGTACAGAAAGAAGACGATGCCTCCGTCGGAAAGGGCAAGGCATCACTTGAGGCCCCAGACGAGGTCAAGAAGTGGAACGGCCTATTCAGCGACCTAAAGCGCAATCAGGCGATAATCGTGTCCGGTGACGGCTCGAACTCTGAACCAGTAAGCGCAAAGAATCTGGAGGACGCACTAAGCAATTCGGACGATGCAGTAGGACTGGTGTTCTCAGGCAAGGTCTCTGACAGAATATTTGAGTTAGCAGCTGGAGCTGGGATTCCAAATGTCGTTGGAAAGTCAGTAGGCCCGTCTTCTTTGAAGCTGGGTGTACAAGCATACGCAGAAAAGGACCTACAATGAGTAATCTGCCTTCTCGGCAGATCTGAGTCTAGGCGATAATCGCCTTTTCCCGGCAAGCATGAGCAGAAGCCATCAAAAGTCTCTCATGCCCGCTGAGGCCGATGCAGCAGACAACCATGGCGGTACTAACCCTCTACGGGGTACTGGCTCTGACTATGTTTGGACTCTGGCTCAAGCACAGATCCGTATTGATCCAGAGAGAGAAAATGCATGCTAGACTCGGATCGATGAAGGGAGATTTGAGCGCCACTTCCAAGCAGCTAGACCTCCTTTCCAGAGGGGTCGAGACCATACTCTCTGACTCGCCTGAGGTGCACGAACTATTGACAGTGCACCAATCTCTAGAATCAGCCGAGTCCTTATTGTTCAATCAGGGAATTCCAATCAGCAACAGTGAAGCAGTCGCGATTGCTACTCATGCAGCCAAAGCCATACTTGCTCATCATCCTTCAACTGATGATTCCGGAGGAAGCTCAACCGTCCCCGGCCTGATTCCTCTTTCGAGGAGATTCGCGGCCGTCATTACCGAGGCTGAGATGATGGCCGAGGACATAGAGCTGACCGCAGACCAGCATCGAAGAATGGGAGAGCTATTCCTAGCCTCTGAAAGAGCCGATTGGGCNGAGGATTGCTACAAGAGGGCAAATGAGCTAGATCCGGAAGATGAAGTAGCGCTCAGATCTTTGGCTGAGATACAAAGGAAGAGCGGGGATTTGGATTCGCTTGACGGAACCCTGGAGAGGATACTAGCGATTTCCCCTGATGACATAGAAGTTCTTCGAGAGCAAACCCTCCTCCTCAAGGGNGAAGACGAGTCGCGAGTTTCCAGGAACCGCAAGAGGCTAGAGGGCTTAGGTGAAGACTCATCAGTTTCTCAAGAGGAATCAGAGCTAAGCGAACTTACCGAGAGGGCGAAATCGTCCAGCNCCCTCTCCGNCCACGGGGCAGGGTCACACCTAAGTCCGGGGGAATCNGTGGAGAGGGCAACCAAGCAACTTCTCATCGGTGAAGTCCAAATCGCTGCAGATACAGTAGAGTCNATTTTGGAAAAAGACCCAAACAACGGCCCAGGTTGGATGCTGAAATCTAGAATTCTCGCATCGAAGGGAGACAGGACCAAGGAGGCACTGAAGTGCCTAAGGCGCGCAAACGCTCTTGGGGAGCATACTGTAATTCAGGAAGCTGAGATACTCGACAACGACGGCAGGGTCGAAGCATCTATCGAAGTCCTTGAAAATCACATATCCACGAACCCTTCAGACTCTGAGGCCAGAGCGAAACTCAGCCACATCTGGCTGCGAAGTGGCTCAATGGAGTCTTCAAGATCAACTTTGGATGGTGCCCCTGAGAACTCATCTGACCACGAGGCAATACACATTATGAGAGGCAGACTGCATCTTTCGGAGTCCGAGGAAAACAGAGACAATACCGGCAACCATGATCAGATGATGATTGTCGATGCATTGGTTTCCTTCGATAGGGCCATCGACATGAATCGTGAATCCGGACTAGCTTGGCTCGGCCGCGCACGCGCTTTGAGATACCAAGGAACCCTCGACGAGTCCGAAGTCGCGCTAGTTAGAGCAAGGCGACTGATCCCCAATCATGCTTCAATACCCCTTGAAGAGGCCCAATTGGCTCTTGAGATGGGCAATCTTGAGCATGCCAACGCATTGATTCTCGAAGCAACAACTCAACGATTGGAGAATCCCACTATTCCGTTTATTCGGGGAATAATTGCTGCTAATTTCGGCAGGCTTACTGAAGCCCGGGACTTCTTCTCAAACGCACTATCTNTGGATCANGAGCATGTCAGGGCCAGGCTGAATAGATGCTCTGCAGCGCTTCTCTGTGACGATCTTGCCCTCGCACTCGACGACGCTAACTACCTAGTATCCTCCCGTCCAAACCACCAGCTGGCTAAGCTCCGNCGCGCCGAGGTACTGATGAATCACAGTGATTGGTCGGAATCTGAAAACGAACTCCGCTCACTCCTGAAGATGAATCCTAGTCACACAATGGCCTTGGTACATCTTGGGACTTGCATGATTGCGATGGGCAAGGCCGAACAGGCAGAAGCNCCCCTAAACAAGGCAATTGGTACAGACCCNGATCTCGCAGAGGCATGGTACCAGAGAGCTCTTCTGTANCTGGACTTCGGGAAGATCGATGAGGCCAAGTCCGATTTCATCGAAGCAGCTAGGGCAGATCCACAGCACATTGACGCAAAACTCAGGATAGCTGCAATACTGCACGAGAGCAGTGACCCTGAGAAGGCAACAATGGCATGGCGTGAGGTATTGGACATCGACCCTCAGCATAGACTTGCCAGACGCCGAATAGCCGAGTGCCAGGAACAGATCTCAGTCAGGGCGAAGCAGCTCCTCCCAAAGGATTGAACACTTGTTTTCACCCCATACCCAATATGAGCGGTGCTATGTCAGTAGAGCCAGGTGATGCTGCACCAGATTTCAGCCTTCCAAACTCCAACCAAAGAGTAGGNGCCGAAACGATGACACTGGGGGACTCAATGGGCGAGAAAGGGACTGTGGTGGTATTCACTTGCAACCACTGCCCTTACGTCGTTGGCTCCGAAGGCCGAATAGAGGCCATTGCCAAGAAGTGTAGGGATCTNGGACTCGGCTTTGTAGGAATCAACTCCAACGATCCGGTGAAGTATGAGTCTGACTCATGGGACAACATGGTCAAAAGGGCCGACAGAGGCATGACATATCCATATCTGCATGACTCTTCTCAAGGAGTTGCTATTGCATACGGGGCTGAGAGAACACCAGAATTCTATCTTTTGGACTCAGAACGCAAGGTCGCATATCGTGGCAGAATGGANGACTCTCCGCGGGATCCATCGCANGCAAGCACGTCGGAGCTATCAGATGCTATTGACCAATTGCTGGATGGCAGCGAAATTACTGTGGAAAGAACGGATAGTATCGGATGCTCCGTAAAGTGGAAAGTGTAGGTGCTCCCTTGGGAATGGGAATACCTGCATGGCTTTTCTATGCTACAATGAGAATCTCACCCCCTAGGATCAGNAGCAGGATGTGGAAGTCNCTTTACCAACGGATGGCCAAGTCGCAGAGAGACGACTCTTTCAGATTCATGAACTATGGTTTCGACGGCGAGCTATCTCTAGATTTGGAGCCCAGCGATGAGAACGATCGTTATTTCATTCAACTTTATTTTATGAATATACAAGACGTCGAAATAAAGGACAAGCGAGTATTGGAGATNGGCTCGGGCAGAGGGGGAGGCGCGAGTTGGATTGCCCGCTCTTTGGAGCCCCTATCGTTAACTGCGCTAGACTATTCAGGNGAGGCAATCGAACTCTGCAATCAGTGGTACTCCAATCAAGCAAACCTAGCCTTTGTAGAGGGAAGCGCGGAAGACCTTCCCTTTGAATCAGAGTCATTTGACATCATCTACAACGTCGAGTCATCTCATTGCTACGCTAATATCCCCGCCTTTCTTTCTGAGGCATTTCGAGTTTTGGAAAAAGGAGGATATTTTTGTTGGACTGATATCCGTGATAAAGCCAGGATGGAGAGAATGGAAGCCCAATTCNTGGAGGCNGGATTCACAATTGTTTCGAATCAGGAAGTCACAGAAAACGTCATGTCGGCCCTTGTCAACATTCACCAGGATAGAAGTGAGATGATTAGGCAGCGTGCCCCACCATCACTTAGGAAGAGCTTTGAGACATTTGGGGGNGTTCCGGGAACACCTATTTTCGAGTCCTTCAANTCTGGAAGGCTGAATTATTTCAGGTACCTTCTAACTAAGAAATAGCTCATGCAATGCAACAATCATCAGTANTGCTCTAGGACCAGCTCTGTTTGCGTGGAACCGATGCCACCGGGCGCNGCAAGCCACATCCTATCCAACATGGCNCTCAGTGCCACGGTGTCGTCAACGTGAACCACAGCGACCAAATCCGCATCGCCACTTATCTCAAATACGCACTCCACACCCTTCCATCCAGAGAATTCCTGGGCCAGTGATCCAATATCCGTGCCTTGTCCCACTTTGAGNCTAATTAGCGCAGTTAGGCCTATTCCGGACTCCCTTACGGTGTAGCCGCGTATCACGCCATCGTCTTCCATCTTCTTCATTCGCGTCCTCACTGTCCTCTCTGTTACTCCAACATTCTTTGCAATCTCTACAAAGGGTGCCCTAGCCGCCTCCCTCAGTACATTCAGAATTGCCCTATCCAAGGAATCCACACTCGTCATGAANGGTCCGAATAATAGATAATTTTTCAGTATTTCATTCCAGATTAATGAACGANCTCAAAAAATANTTCCATTAAACACTCAAATATTGACTTCCAGCTTACTCCTCAGTATTCAAATGGGTCGACCANCTCACATGCTTCGTGAAAAGCGAGGAGGCGACTTCCAAACTTCGAGTACAGGAGTACCTAGACGATGTCTGCGGNCTTGACATGCCTATTTCATATTCAGATTGGTACAATGTGGATGTCGCATCCATTTTGTCTGGAACCAGCATCTTGGGNCACGAATTGGATCCAGAGTCAGGNGACTCGTTGATTTTCACNCGTAGAAGTGCAATTTTTTGCTCTCCTGAGTCTGGAAAGATCAAACATTACCCAAAGCATCTCATTCACTGTTTTGTGGATGACAACAGGGCCGATTGCTTTCCTCCGAGTGGCACTATTATGAGGGCTGAGCTATTCTCAATCTCACCNAAGGGTGAGCAACTCTGCTGGGAGTGCACATGTAGCTCAGAGCTAGAGGTTCCAGATATTCAGAGCAAAGCCTCCAGATGGATTAGCTGGCTAAATGATTGATTGTTCGATGCGCTACCTTGAGAAGNAGCCACCCAACCGCCGATGCAATGAGTGGCGCTATCAGCGACCTCTCCGCAAGGATGATTCTAGACTCGAGGGGCAATCCGACCGTCGAGGTGGACTGCTTCGTTGGGGGGACTCTTTGCGGACGAGCATCCGTCCCCTCTGGTGCAAGCACNGGTTCGTATGAAGCTGTGGAACTGAGGGATGGGGGGAAAGAATGGTCCGGAAAGGGAGTCCAATCGGCCATCTCCCATGTAAATGGCGAAATCAGAAAGTCTCTGATTGGCCTGAGCGTTAGTGACCAGCAAACGATAGACTCTACGCTGATCGAGTTAGATGGAACGGAGAACAAGTCTAGGTTAGGCGCCAATGCGATGCTCGGTGCCTCACTAGCATGTTTGAGAGCCGCTTCATCTGAGTCTCTTTGGAAGAGCTTAGGTCCAGAGAAACCGACCCTTCCAGTGCCTCTGATGAATATTCTCAATGGTGGTGCCCATGCTAGCTCGAATGTTGATGTACAAGAATTCATGATCGTCCCCCATGGCTTCAAGACATTCCCAGACGCCCTCCGCGCCGGTACAGAGATCTATCACTGCCTAAAGTCGGTGCTAAACGATGAGGGNTTGCTCGGAGGGGTTGGAGACGAAGGGGGGTTCGCGCCTGATTTGGACAGAAACGAGGATGGACTCGAATATATTGTAAAAGCAATCANCAAGGCAGGCTACTCTCCAGGAGANCAAGTCTCTCTTGCCCTCGACGTAGCTGCTCAGGAGTTCATGAAAAATGATGGCTATCATATCGATGGCAGAGTAGTCTCGGGCTCCGATCTGGGATCAATCTATTCTAAGTGGACCGACTCTTACCCCATAGTCTCCATAGAAGATCCATTTGGGGAGGACGATTGGGANTCATGGGTCGAATTCACTGCTAGAGAAGGACACAGACTCCAGGTAGTTGGTGACGATTTGTATGTGACGAACCCCAAAAGGCTGGTCAGAGGAATCTCCGATGGGGCATCCAATGCCATACTNATCAAGCTCAATCAGATAGGCACAGTGACCGAGACAAAGGAAGTCATAGGCATAGCCAAAGAGGCTGGCCTTTCAACAATCATCAGCCACCGGTCAGGCGAAACTTCTGATGACATCATTGCCGACTTCTCAGTTGGCATGGGGGCGGGCCAGATTAAGACTGGCGCCCCCGCAAGGAGCGATAGAACGTCGAAGTACAACCAACTTCTACGAATATCGGAAGAAGTGCAGGACTACTACTCTCTATTCTAGCGATGATAGCAGAAGAGGGAGCACTATTGTCGCATCTGACTCGATCAGAAAGCTTGGGGTACCAGGGTCAAGCTTACCCCAGCTAATCTTCTCATTCGGTGGTGCCCCCGAATAGCCACCGAAAGAAGGCCTAGACTCGCTAATCTGGGCAAACCAACTCCAAAGAGGGACCTCTACGCCGGCATCCTGTCTAAGCATTGGAACAACTGAAATAGCGAAGTCACCAGCGATTCCCCCTCCGACTTGAAGAAGTCCTGTAGGGGAGTCGTCCTCCCTGTACCAATCCGCCAAAGCCTGCATTGCCTCCAAGCCGCTCTTTACCATTTTCGAGCTTGTCAGCGAACAATCGAGAACCTTGGCGGCTAGGAAATTGCCCATAGTTGAGTCCTCCCATCCCGGTGTAAAGATTGGAAGATTCGCATCAGCAGCAGAAACTAACCATGAGCTCTCAGGATCTGAGTAATAGTCTATTGATTCACTCAACAGTAATTCGTAGATGTACTCGTGGGGAAAGCGCCTGTCCCCTACGGCATCTGCCTCCTCCCACAGCTCTTGTAGCAGACTCCCTGTTGAAGAAAAAATGTCCTCGGGAATGGCTACGTCAGTAACACGGTTCAGCCCCCTCTCTCTCAATTTATGATCATCCAACTCGCTTTGCTGCCGCCAGTTGGGAACTCCCTCATACCGACTCCTTCCAATTAAGCTGAATAGATCCTCCTCGAGGTTTGCTCCAGTGCAGCAAATAGCATGAACGCGATGCTCCCTAATAGCCGGAGCAAGGCTCCTCCCTATCTCAGCAGTTGACATCGCTCCAGCTAGGGTTACCATCAGCCTTCCACCCGATCCGAGGAAGCCTCTGAGGGACTCGGCGCAGCGTGCTAGCTCACCAGCGTTGAAATGCCTGAAGTGGACACCGAAAAAATCCCTCATCCCCATTCAATCACCTTTGAACCTAGCTACCTTCTCCCTTCTGTTGAGTTTGATTCCGGGCACATTCTCTAGAAGTAATGAGTCCAGCTCATCCGCTATGTGATCCGGATCACTTCCTCCGCACGTGAACACATCAACAGCAAGAAGACCCTTTTCTGAGTAGCAGTGCGCGGTTAAGTGACTCTCATCGATTAGAACTACGGCAGCGAAACCGGTCGGGCTAACCGAGCCATCAAACGACTCAATGTGTGAATGGACCTCCCTGGCTCCTGCGGATCTTGCACATGATCTCAGGGTATCGAGCACCCAAGCACCATCATAAGACCTCTGAGGAAAGTAATTGCTGTAGTCCAACAAAACGTGATATCCTAGGGGACCAGACTGCCCTGCCATGACCCAACTGCGGCGACGTCAAATTTCAATCTCACTCACCATCAAGCCATGATCTGATTCGACGCAAACCTTCGTGAATCTCACTCTCCTCAGTCGCATATGAGATTCTGATGAATCCCTCACCACCATTAACCAGTGATGCAGGAATTAATTGCACACCAGCTTCTAAGGCCCTATCGGCGAACTCGATGTCAGTCATTCCGGTTCCAGTAATATCTGCAAAGACGTAGAATGCTCCTTCTGGCTCTGGAACCCGCAAGCCAGGTATGGAAGCGAGACCATCGACCATTATTTCACGGCGCTTTAGATACTCTTGATTGAATAACTCCACAGATTCGTCACATTGCAGTGCGACCCTTGCAGCCTCCATCATAAATGTTGGAATATGGGAGGCGGAATTGGCCTGACTCTTCATCGCTGCCCTCACTGCTTCTGTAGGTCCAGTAAGAAATCCGACCCTCATTCCCGTCATGGCCCATGATTTGGACCATCCATTGATCACTATGGTGCGTTCACTTCCACCTGGAACCGTGAACGGTGAAACGTGAGGCCAATCAACCCAAACCATCCTGCCGTATATTTCGTCCGAAACAATCCATAAATCGTTCTCGACCGCAATTTCGACAATTTCCTCCACTTCTTCAGGAGTGAACACCGCGCCAGTGGGGTTGCAAGGCGAGTTAATGAGAATCATTCTGGTCTTGTCAGTTATTGCATTTCGAATGGCATCCATGTTGGGGTGGAAATTGCCCATGTTAACCGGAACGTGAACCGGAACTGCACCTATGAATTCCAGCATCGGCTCATATGATGCCCAGGAGGGAGCCAGAAGAATTGCCTCGTCACCGGGCATTGTTGTGATTAGGAAAGAGTACAGCAGTGCCTGCTTTGCTCCGGGGGTGACTACTACGTCTTCCCAAGAAACCTCGATTCCGTGATGCTTAGCGAGATAGTCAGCAACTGACTGGCACAGCTCCTTCGAACCAGCCCCTCTCGTGTATTTTGTCTGACCATTTTTCAAACCCTGGACTGCGGTTTCAATTATCTCAGTTGGCGTGTCGAAACCAGGCTCGCCCACCGTCCACCTAACAATCTCAGGACCGGGCGGTTGGAGATATGGAGCAAAGCCAACACCGAGCCCCTCGTAGCGCTCTGACACACTTGGCATGCCCACCACAGGACATATTCCCCAATGAAGGTATGCAGGAGTCCGGATAGCCTTCAATAGAGGAACTAGATTCGGTAGGACGCCGCACGAGTGGCAGAGCAGCTATGCAACGGACTGCAGATCCGTGTACCCGGGTGCAAATCCCGGCTCGTGCTCCACATCTCAACCCAACACTGCGTTCAATGTAAACAACAGGCCAAGAACCAGTGCGAATCCAATCACCATGACGTTGAAGTCATTGGCTTTGTTCGGCCAATCTTTTCCGGCATATGTCA
>PBUX01000045.1 GCA_002728565.1 Methanobacteriota archaeon
ACTCTGTTGAGGCGCACCTAATTCTCACAGGAAGTACATTCTATTTGTCGACAGATCTGATAGTTTCTGAAATGTGCAAAAATAACCAAGATGGAACCGGACACAGTAAGTGACGTTTCTCCGAGCTCGCCCAAAGCACTTTCACCTATAAGCGCCGCCAAGATCAAAGCGACTAGGCCGATGGTACCGACTGCAAATAACCGAGGGCTCTTGTGATTCTTCATGCCTAAATGTAAAGCAAAAACACTTATCGGAATCGCCATCAGCAAAATAAAATAATGGATCAACTCACTATTAAAAGAAACTGAAAAAAAACTAGAACTTACAACAAAAAATGATGGCATAAAAAGACAATGTATGGCGCACNCCAGGGACATGCCGATTGCGAATCTATCAGTTGCAAGTTGGGCTTTAATCATCTNTCTTTGGTTTTGGCGGTTGTTCAGAAATACTGCTGACGCATGATGATACAATGTCCGAAGAAAAATTCAACCAGGACCGACCTTAGAGAGTCACCTAGAGCGAATCGATCCCGATCGTTCATCTCTATTGCTCAGTCGAGGATCTTAAATTCCCTTTAGGACCCTGTCTTCGCCGATTAGTNATTTTCCCTTCTATGCTCTCAGCTGTAAGGCGTGACCGACATCCCCACTACACGGTAGCTGCTGCTACCATAAACGCTGTTCACGTCTTCGACGTGGAGAATACCTTCGAGCCACACTGGATTCCATCCATCCATCATGGCCCGTCTTCCTTCATCCATCTTGACATAGACAAGTTGGTTAGGTGGAGGTGGNGGAGTGTGTACACAAGCCCCCACGAAAGGCACTAAAAGGAATTCCGTGGCCGCTGAGGCAAAATCCTCCAGTGGTACTGTGAATCCAGGGATCTTAACGGGTTTACCAACGAGGTCNCGAAGCTGGTCCGACATTTCACCAGTGCGATAATCAAGCGCAGCTAGTGCTCTCCATGACAATTCAACGGGGTCGTCTGNCGACGACACTACTTTGCGTTCAATTTCCAGATCGCTCGCGGTGGGCAGAGGCATAAGGACAGGTCCCGCTTCGAGGTCCATGAATGCAGCAGGCGATACCGCGAGAGCAATCACAGCGCAGGTCGCAGCTACTACTNCATTCTTAAGCAAGGATTCTTTCATCGATTTAACTCCCTTCTTAGTGGTCTGGATCGGGTTCTGGCAGCGTCGGATACGTAATGCCCAGTTGCTCNAGATAAGTGTCGAACCGGTTCTCATCGTAATAGTACTGCTCGAGAAGTGGTCGATAAGTGTCCATGATTTCCTTGTTCAGGTCGATCGGTGGTGGATCGTCAGGGCCTATGAAGGACACGTACTCCATACTCGCTGTTTGCACATCNTTAAAGTACTCCCATGCNTCATCAACAAGCTCTGGCTCCATAAACAGTTGTAGGGCCGTTCTAGCCATGACGCGAGCTCCTTGGACCACACCCTTGTGGGCTATTGGTGTTGCCATAGCCATTGCACTTGACCAGTGGTGTCCNGGTAGTCCTGGGACATTGGATGGGAACCGCATGGTTACAGTTGGCATCGTCCAGGAAATATCGCCGATATCGTCAGAGCCTCCGCTCCGGCGAGGACCTGGCTCACCGATTGGAGATAACGAAGTCGGCATCCCGGATGGGATACTTCCCACAGANTGTTGTACCGCTTCGGCGAACATGTGGTCTTCTTCNGTCCATTCTGGAAGTCCTACTTCTTGAATGTGTTCGTTCATCGTCTCCGCAATGGTACGGTTGAAGTGGCGAGGCCATGCCGCTCCACGAACTTGGTAGGTCATGTCGGTATCAGTCATCATTGCCGCCCCTTCGGCGATCCGGACTGCGGTGTCGTAGTTCCGTTGAATGTCCGCGTAATCCATCTCGCGGAAGTAGTACCACACTGAAGCTGAAACTGGTACCACGTTAGGCTGATCTCCCCCGTCCGTGATCACGTAGTGGGACCGCTGATCTGGGCGTAGGTGCTCACGCTTGAAGTTCCAAGCGACNTTCATAAGCTCNACAGCATCCAAAGCGCTTCTACCACGCCAGGGTGCACCTGCCCCGTGGGCAGCTTCNCCCGCAAAGCTGAACTCCACCGAGACCAGTCCTGTTCCACCAGCCTGACCCCAACTTACATTGAGGTTTGAACTNACGTGTGTGAATAGGGTCACGTCTACGTCATCGAGAACTCCGTCTCGCACGTACCACGCCTTGCTGGCCAGTTGTTCCTCAGCTACTCCTGGCCACAGCACTAGAGTGCCTTGTATGCCCTCGGCTTCCATGACTTCCTTCAGTGCGAGTGCAGCGACTACGTTGACAGCTTGTCCTGAGTTGTGGCCTTCTCCATGTCCAGGAGCTCCAGGAATCAAAGGATCAGCATAGGCTACCCCAGGTTTCTGGTTGGACTTGGGAATCCCATCTATATCGGAACCGAAAGAAATTACCGGACGTCCTGAGCCCCAACGCGCCGTCCAGGCGGTAGGCATTCCTGCTACCCCACGTTCAATGGAAAACCCATTTTCTTCGAGTAGTCCAGTTACATAGGCGGACGTTTCGAACTCCTGCTGTCCTAGCTCCGAGAAAGAGAAAATCTTGTCGACCATAACCTGCCCGAGCTTGGCTCGACTCTGGACGCCCTCATCGACTAGAGATGTTAGATTACTGAGAGACTGAGCAGCCGTTCCCAAGGGAAACAGGAGCGTTAAAATCAGGGCTATGTGAGTAGCAGGTCGGTACATAAATACTTCCTTGGGCTCGGGTAGCTGAAATTANGTCGTNAAATTTAGCTGATGTACGGTTGACGAGCAACCAAGCCTAGTCTTGCTTGGCNCCGACCTGCGGAGGTANTTTGTTTCCNTCTCAGTGCCGAAAATTCACTTAACCCCACCATTGCCGATGCTTTATAGACCAANTGGACGCACCCTTATAGTCGCCTTGGCGACCTTGCTATCGACCACACTCTCAGGACTGCATGGGCAGGTCGTCCCAGACCCATATGTAGGGTTTACTGCTACTCGTGCACTCGAGCAGAGTCGGTGTGAAGCACTTTTTCTCGAACTACCTTCGAGCCAAGCATTTAGAGAGCACCTCAGGATCATGACAGCGGCNCCNCATCCAGCAGGGTCACAAGCTCAGNTTGAGGTTGGGAACTACCTGACCAGAGTGATGAAGGCGGCTGGCCTAGAGGTCAAGCGTCATACGTACGATGTNTATCTGCCACAACTCACCGATGANGTTGAGGCGTGGATTGCTACACCCGAACGCATCCGTTTATCCAATCGCGAACCAGCACTTCCAGGGGATCGCTTCTCCTATCATCCAGATTTGCTGAACGGNTGGAATGCTTTCTCTGGTAGTGGNGATGTTACGGGGGANGTCGTGTACGCGAACTTTGGGCGTAGAGAGGACTACGAGGCTCTCGATGCGATGGGCATCGATTTAACGGGACGCATAGTGATAGCTCGNTACGGTGGCAATTTCCGCGGCTACAAGGTGAAGTTCGCTGAGGAACGGGGCGCGGCTGGAGTCATTATGTTCAACGATCCGGGTTTCTCACGAGAGGGCGCCTATCCCGAGGGTCCGATGATGAATGGCGAGACGATTCAGCGCGGATCGGTTCTCACCCTACCATGGACTGGCGACCCGCTCACTCCGTTTGAACCAGCACTTCCAGTGACTGGTGAGCGCGGGCATGTGACCAGACTTGACCCCGAAGAGGTGGCCATGCCGACAATTCCGGTTTTACCACTGGGATATCTGGCCGCTGAGGAAATCCTTTCTCGCATGGAGGGCACGTCGGCTCCTGAGGGATGGGCTGGNGGTGTCCAGGTAGATTACCGCATCACTGGAGGTCCAGATTTGACCGTNCGCGTTCGTGTCAATCAACCGCGAGCNTTGACCCCAGCCGTCAATGTGGTGGGAACTGTCGTCGGCACCGAGTTTCCAAATGAGTGGGTGATNCTCGGTGCTCACTATGATCCATGGGGTTTCGGAGCGATCGACCCCAACGGTGGTACCGCAATGCTACTTGCACTTGCTGAGGCCTTGGGTCAGTTGAAGGATGAAGGATGCAGTCCGCGACGCTCGATCCTGATAGCTCACTGGGATGCTGAGGAAGCTGGCATCATCGGTTCTACCGAATGGGTAGAGGAGTTCATAGATCCACTCACAGTCGATGCTGTTGCATACATCAACGCTGATGGAGCGGTGTCTGGCCCTAATTTCGGGGGCTCATCATCACCATCTCTCAAAGGTACAATTCTGGATGTCCTGGACGACGTGATGTATCCNGGGAGNGATCAGACAGTCTATGACTGGTGGACGACGGAAGCAGGGGCCTCTGAGCTNGGGGACTTGGGTGGCGGATCAGACCACGTGCCNTTCTATACTCACGCAGGCGTTCCCTCTGCAGGCCTTTCGACAGGTGCTCCAAGTGGGGTTTATCATTCCAACTACGACAATTTTGCCTGGTTCGAGCGCTTTGGCGACACAGAATTCGTGTTTGGCCCCATGCTGGCCCGAGTGGACGGTCTGGTAGCCCTTCGTCTAGCAAACGCAGATGTCCTTCCGTACGATGTTGTGCGATATGCAACCGATACTCGGGTGCACGTCCAGACCCTACTAGACGTGGCAGAGGCCAGGTCGGTTGAAGTAAATCTCACACGCCTCATAGAGGCGACAACGGGACTAGAGGACGCTGCCAACCGGTTCGTTGTGGCACGTGATCGCACTCTTGAAGGGGACGCTGCAGCTCTTGTAATTCCAGTGGCGCAGCGGACCAATCGCCTGCTTAGGCAACTGGAGAAAGCATGGTTGGACGAAGAGGGGCTGCAGGATCGCCCGTGGAGCCGAAATCTCTATGTATCTCCTGATCCCTTTAGTGGATATGCATCCTGGATGCTGCCTGGGGTTCGCTTTGAAATCGAGACTGAGGATCCAGAAGAAGTTCCTGAGTGGGAGGAGCGTTACCTGCGAGCAATCGAGCGCCTGACTAATTACTTAGATCAGGCGACTGCTGAGCTGAGTAGAGGTTAGTGCGATGATCGAATCAACAGAATGTATCCGTGCCAGCAACCTCTCCTTTGGGTATGCTGACGGACCGACTATACTTGATATCCCTGACCTCACTGTTCAATCGGGTGAGCGAGTTTTTCTTTACGGACCCTCTGGAAGTGGAAAGACGACACTACTTGGCTTGATAGCGGGTGTCCTGGAGCCACCCTCCGGAACACTCAGAGTGCTGGGACACGATGTTGGCGCTCTTTCTTCGGCTGAGCGAGATCGCTTTAGGGCGAGCCATATTGGGTATGTTTTTCAAATGTTCAACCTCATCCCCTACCTGAATGTGCGCGACAATATCGCTCTCCCAGTCCGTATAAACGAGGAAAGGAAAAAGCGACTGGGAAGTAGCCTTGATATAGCGGTAAAAGAAGCTGCAGCTCATCTCGGTATTGAACAGTTACTCGACGAAAAAGTGACCCGGCTCAGTGTTGGTCAGCAGCAGCGAGTAGCGGCCGCTCGAGCGATCCTAGGGGCTCCCGAGTTGATCATCGCTGACGAACCGACTTCGTCGCTTGATGCGAATCGGAGACATGCGTTCCTGGAATTACTGTTTTCTAACGTGGCTGAGGCAGGATCGACGCTACTCTTTGTTAGTCACGATTTAGGGTTAGCCGACCAATTCGACCGCTCCCTTTCCCTCCCAGAACTTAACCACGCTGGAGAATAAGCAATGTTGTTACTTCACCTAGCCCGTCAGTCGCTTTCAAACCGCCTTCTGACCACCTCACTTACAGCTCTGTCCATTGCGTTTAGTGTTGCTTTGCTGGTTGGTGTGGAGAACGTTCGGACTGGGATGCGCGAGAGCTTCTCGAACACGGTGAGTGGGACAGATCTGATCGTTGGAGCACGTGGTGGCACGATTCAGCTAATGCTCTATTCAGTCTTTGGGATGGGTTCACCTGTAGCTAACATCTCGCACGAGACTTGGGAGGAGTGGGACGAGCATCCAGCTGTTTCCTGGACGATTCCTTACGCACTTGGCGATAGCCATCAGGGTTTTCGCGTTATTGGCACAAATGAATCATTTTATGAGCACTACAAGTATCGCGGAGGTCAGTCGATATCGCTCGCAGAGGGCCGACCAGCAGAAGAGGTGTTTGATGTAGTACTGGGCGCACAAGTAGCAGAGCGCCTTGGGTATGGACTAGGAGACCCAATTTCTGTTACGCATGGGATGAGCGATGTCGGCTTCATGAACCACGATGAGATGCCTTTTGAGGTTATTGGAATTTTGGACGAGACATTTACTCCAGTCGACAGGGCTATTTATGTTACGCTTGAAGGCATTACTGCCATCCACCTAGGATGGGAAGAGGGTGGCCCACCGATGCCAGGTGAAGAGATCCATGCAGATCATGTCCATGAAATGGATGAGATTCATGTCTCACAAATCACCTCTTTCTTTCTAGGAGCTGAATCTCGAGCCTACACACTCCAGCTCCAACGGGAGATTTCCACGAGTGAGCAGGAGCCACTAACAGCGGTGATTCCCGGTTTGGCACTGTCCGAGATGTGGCAAGGTATAGGGTATGCGGAAGACGGGCTCATGGTGATCTCGGGATTCGTTGTTTTGGTCGGGCTCCTAGGTATGCTCGTGTCGATCTACACATCGCTCGATGCAAGGCGAAGGGAAATGGCTATTTTGCGGGCTCTGGGAGCGGGTCCGCAGCGCATTGTGTCGCTTTTAGTGCTCGAAGCTGGTCTTCTCTCTGCCTTGGGCGCATTTTTGGGTGTCATCTTCGTGTATGCTGGCTTGGCCGCACTCCAGCCTTGGCTGGAAGGAGAGTTCGGGTTGCTAGTTCCCATACGTGTACTAGATCAAGCACAGCTCATGTATATTGGAGCCGTGATCATTCTAGGGTTTGTCGCAGGACTTGTGCCTGCGCTGAAGGCCTACCGGACTGCCCTGCACGACGGGCTATCCGTCCGCGTTTGATATCTAGTCCAGGCACGCAGCCTTGGCCAATGCTACCAGCGATGCGTCCTTCAACAGCAACCTCGTAATCACAAGGCAGCTGTTGGAGCTAGGACCTATGAAGAGAACAGTTGTATTGTGTGCAGCGATATTTTCACTGTCTTTTTGGAGTTGTGGAGAAGAAAGTAGCCCAACTACGCCAACAGCTACAACTTTGGTTCCTGTAGGGTTACCACATGTCAGCGGTACAATTCCGATTACTTATAATTTACATGAAAGCTTGCCATCTGAGTGGACCGAACAGTTCGCAACCATAATGAAAAATTTGGTAGTGCTACTGCCGTTAAACACAACGAACTTTAGTAAGGTGACCGTCTATTCATGGAATGACAGTATTGCTGAACCTTACACTAACGTCTCTGGGGGTGCGTATATAGGAGGAAGCTCACAAACGGACAAGTGGATGGTTCTAGAGATACCTAATTTAGAATTTAAACATAATCACTTACATCAGTATTCAGTAATTGCGCATGAGTACTTTCACCTTCATCAATTGAGTATACATAGTGCAATGTCAACTCAAGATTTCAGCATAAAATGGTTGATGGAGGGTGCAGCTGCAGCATTCGAGTCGGTATATACCGATCAATATCACTCCCCCTCCAACCAAACTTATTTTGATGCGCAAACTAGCGTAGATTTTCTAGTTGATGGTGACCCATCTGTTTTGGAAAATTATTCTAGCCAAAATGTGGACCAGAATTATAGTTCATCGGTTTTCTTAGTGTTGGCACTAGTGAAAGAACTGATGAAATCAGGTTACTCAGAGGCGGATGCTTTTAAAAGTGTCTTAACCACTTTTCCTGCACAAAATCCGACCGATTCGAATTGGAAGTCGGTTTTCGAATCTCAGTTTGGTTTCTCAGTGAATGATTTCTACAACGTGGTGAAAACATCTGCAGATTATAGGAGAATACCAGTAACAGCTGGTGTCGACGTAGCCAAGGTAAGGCCGAGTCGATCGCTTACTGTACAAAGTATTTTTGACTGATTTCACACCAAAAGACTTATCGGCCAGAAGTCACTTGAGAATTTATATATTGATCAGGTAAGCATAGGCAGTTCCTTACTACTGAACCTGACTCCCTTCTTGTAATGCTTGGGAGAGTATAAGATAGGTGATATGAAAAATGTATTTTATGCCCAGTCGGGCGGGGTGACTTCAGTAATAAATTCGTCAGCCTTTGGCTTATTCTCTGAACTTAAAGATAAAGCTCCTGGGTCGGATATTTATGTAGGCAGAAATGGAATCGTTGGTCTCATTGAAAATGAAGTTTATGACTTAAGTAAATCAACAAGGCCACTCGAACTCCTGCTCGAATCACCAGGGGGTATGTTTGGATCCTGCAGATACAAACTTCCAGACATAGAAGAGGAAGAATTTTACCAGGATTTATTTGAAAACTTGGAGAAGTATTCCATTGGTCATTTTTTCTACAATGGAGGCAATGACTCAGCTGATACCTGCCTTAAGATTTCTGAGGCTGCAAAAAAATTAAATTATCCACTGAGTGCAATTGCCATTCCTAAAACTATCGATAATGACCTAGCAGTTACTGATAATTCTCCTGGTTTTGGTTCGGCTGCTAAGTATGTAGCGACTTCAGTTAAAGAAGCCTCTCTAGATGTAAAATCTATGTGCGACACATCCACTAAAGTTTTTATTCTTGAAGTGATGGGAAGACATGCAGGATGGATTGCAGCTGCAGCTGAGTTAGCTAATGACGACAAAAATACCTATGTCCATAAAATATTGATTCCTGAAGTGCCTTTTGATGCTGATGCTTTTCTTGATGGGGTGAAAAGAGATGTCGAAGAATATGGATATTCAGTCATAGTGGCTTCTGAAGGCCTGAAAGATGAAGATGGAGAATTTTACACAGCCTCCAATAAAAAAGATTCTTTTGGTCATAGCCAATTAGGTGGTCTAGCCCCAAAACTTGCTAACCTTATTAGCGAAAGATTTGAATTTAAACATCATTGGGCTGTATCTGATTATTTGCAAAGAAGTGCAAGGCATATTGCCTCAGAAACAGATATTCAACAGGCAATTTCTGTTGGGAGGGCCGCAGCGAATATGGCCCTAGACGGTAAAACAGGCAGTATGCCAATAATATGCAGAGAAAGTAATGATCCATATGAGTGGAGCATCAAAGAAGCTGGACTCATACACATTGCAAATAAAGAAAAAACAGTTCCCCTAGACTTTATCTCCGAAGATGGTTTCAGAATTAGAAAAGAGGGTGTTGAGTACTTAAAGCCATTAATAATGGGTGAAAGTTATCCAAGATATCGAGATGGCGTTCCTTATTATGAACCACTGGATCTACATTTAAGCGAAAATTAGGTCCTACGCTGCAGAGCTTGAGAGAGTCATTCGTTCAGGGTACTATCAAGACCCTTCATGTTGAAATAATCATTTGATTCAGAGGATATGATGCATTTACTTCGTTTAGATAGTCGCCGGTTCGGGTTGGGAGCATTGATGCTCGTTGCTGTAATGTTTTTAAGTCTCGGAAGCCTGCAAGCCCAAGAGACGGACCAAGAAGAACCGTCTGCTGGAGAAGAGAAATCCTATTCCGATGTGATCACTGAAGATGCCGTGACGAGTGAGGGCCTCTTTGATACCCATATGATTGGAGATGATCTCTTTTACGAAATTCCGATGGAGTTTTTGGACAGAGAAATGCTACTTCTGACCCGTATAGCTAAGACACCTGACGGTGCTGGTTATGGAGGCTCAAAGACTAATACATCTACTGTTCGTTGGGAGAAAAGGGACGACAGGATTCTCTTGAGGTTGGTGGGTTACGATAACTTTGCGGCTGACTCAACGGCTATTTATACTGCCGTCCAAAATTCAAATTTTGAGCCAATTATTATGGCTTTTGACATAGAAGTAATGTCGGAGGATTCATCTGCAGTGGTCATTGATGTGACCGAACTTTTCACTTCAGATGTTGCGCTTATTGGGCTCCAGAAAAGAAGGCGGTCGACTTACGGTGTTCGAAGGGTTGATTCAGACAGGACATTCATTCTGAGAGCAACTGCGTTTCCCAAAAATATAGAGGTTAGGCGAATCCTTACCTACGATGCTACTGATTCACCTTCGAACGAACAGAGCAATACATTATCGATGGAGATGGCTCATTCGATGCTTCTTCTTCCTGACGATCCTATGGAGCCGAGATTGTGTGATGAACGAGTCGGTTTCTTTAGTACAACACAGACTGATTATGGACTTGATGAGCAAAGGGCAGTAAACACATGCTATGTGACTCGCTGGAGGCTAGAGCCAAGTGATCCGGAGGCATTTGCTAGGGGTGAGTTGGTAGATCCAGTAAGTCCTATTGTCTACTACATTGATCCAGCTACTCCAGAGAAATGGGTGCCCTACCTGAAACAGGGAGTCGAGGACTGGCAAGTGGCTTTCGAAGAAGCAGGATTCAGTAATGCCATCGTTGCAAGAGATGCACCTAATGACCCTGACTGGAGCCCCGAAGATGCTCGTTATTCGGTGATTCGCTACCTCGCTTCAGATGTCCAGAATGCTTCTGGTCCACATGTGCACGACCCACGAACTGGGGAAATTTTAGAGAGTGATATTCAATGGTATCACAATGTCATGAATTTACTCCGCAATTGGTTTTTTGTTCAAACTGCAGCAGTTAACGACCAGGCTAGGTCAGTTAAGTTCGAGGACCAAGTTATGGGTGAATTGATAAGATTTGTATCGGCACACGAAGTTGGTCATACGATAGGACTGCAACATAACATGCAGGCCTCTTTTTCTTATTCAGTGGAACAATTACGCACGAGATTTGTGTGCGAAATGGGCGTGGCTTCATCAATTATGGACTACGCACGATTTAACTACGTAGCTCAACCAGGTGATGACACATGCCTCATGCCGCTAGTTGGACCCTATGACAAGTTCGCAATTGAATGGGGGTACCGTCCATATCTTGATAATGATAGACACACTGAAATGGATTTCTTAAGGAAGTTTGTAGCTGATAAGCAGGAGGATCCAATTTATCTCTTTTCCAGTCCAACAGGGTCCGACCCTTCAGCTTTAACTGAAGCGATAGGTGATGATGCCATGCGGGCATCGGATTACGGTGTGCAAAATCTCAAACGAATAATTGATCAGCTCGTGGATTGGACCTTCGAGGACGGTGAAGATTACTCTCAGCTCGAGGAGCTATACAACAACGTAATCTCCCAATGGAGCAGGTACACGGGCCACGTGGTCGCAAATGTTGGAGGCGTGATAAGGACTCGTAAGAGACAGGGTCAAGATGGAGTCCCTTATAGTGCGGTTGAATATGCGAAACAATCAGCAGCAATAGAGTATCTGAACCGACAAGTATTTGAAACGCCGCAGTGGCTTCTTGATCCAGATATTTTAAATCGGATACAAGGCAGTGGTGCTACTGACCTCCTACAGTCACGGCAAAGGTCCGCACTGGATCAAATTTTGAATGTAGATAGAATGAAACGCTTAATCGAGCAAGATTTTTTTGGTCCATCCAGTAGTACATATTCACTCAGGGAAATGTTGAACGACCTGCGTGAGGGTATCTGGTCCGAAGTGTATCAAAATAGGCCTACCGATACTTTCAGGCGAAGTATACAGCGGGCCTATATAGATCGATTAGAGATGCTCATGGATGATGAAGATGCCAGTGGATCAGATGTCGCTTCACATGTCTTGAACGAGCTAGAGCTGATCATGGATGCGATAAGCCAGGTACAGGATAGAATGGCTCATGATGAAACAAGAATACACCTCCAAGAAAGTATGTTTCGAATCGAGAGACTGATCAAAAATACGGAGGATAGTGAGTAATTTATCTTAAGATGGTCGGGTCGTGCACTGAATAGATTAGTCCCCGATATCTGTCAGTCCGATAGTTTGCTGTACACAAATCCAGAGAGTACCCAGAATAAGAGACCGAAAGCAGAGGCGATGACAGCTTCTCCCAGCGATACGCCTCTCATTAATACGTCTGGAACTCCAGAACCTAATATTTGTGTGAGGGCAAGAACTAGGGCCGCTTTCATTGCGTTCAGTCCAGTAGTCTGCAATACCCAGTCAAAAAACAATGCAACTAGTAACCAAACCAATAGAACAGTAGGCCATATTCCAAACATTGGGTCAGGCGGTGCTGAAGCTTCATCGAAAAGAGCAAAACTGAGAAGACTCAAGGTAGCCCACATTCCAAGAATAGGTTTAATTCGTTGCACCATTTGAATGATTCCTCCGAAGTAAAAGTGGTTCAGACAATCGACTGGTTCAAATTGATCTTGAGCCAACGCTGCCTCTCATGCAAGCCAAGATTCCGGTATCAGTGTGTTTCTGCAGGTACTCCTTCGTTCAATCGTGGGTCCTATTAGAAAACTGCTGAGTGGTGAAATAAGTATAATTATTGTTAAACAAATCCTTGACATAATCCGAGATATGTTAGATAATGTTAGATATTAGTTAAACATAACTTATACAAATCGGAGCAAAACATGCCGAGGATTTGGAAAAGGAGAAGTCCCGATGCGAACAAATACTGGTCTGGTAGTTCTGTTTTTAGCTCTTCTAACAGGCTGTGGAGAAGCAAGCATTACCCAAGTAACCCCACCCGTTCCTCCCAGCGCGATGAAGGTTCTCGTGGAGTTCACTGGAAACGATCGGGCGTCCTGGTGGATAGTCAATGACGATGTGATGGGTGGTCGATCCAGCAGCAACATCTCTTTGACTGGAGACAGGACAGCGTTGTTCACAGGTTTCGTTTCCCTGGAGAACAACGGGGGATTTGCTTCTGTCCGTGCGGGGTTCCCGTCTTTGGATCTCTCAGCCTACAATGGCATCAAGTTGAGAGTCAGGGGAGATGGACGCCAGTACCAGCTACGTTTCAACCACGCTGGTTCCTACAGCGCAGTCGCCCATGGAGTGGAGTTTGATACGACTCCTGGAGAGTGGACTGAAATTGATCTGCCCTTCGAGACGTTCCAACCTAGTTACAGGGGTTATATACCTAGGGGTATCGGTCCACTCGACGTGGCCCGTATTCGGCAAATGACTGTCCTCATCGGTGATAAGAAAGAAGGGCAATTTGCATTGGAGATAGACTGGGTCAAGGCCTACTAGGCTTGTAAACGATACTTCATTGAACACATCGTGTGGCGTACCAATGCTGCTGACATAGCGGTAGGCCACTGGTAACATCTCATTTTTAAGGAAACAGTGTGGAAAAATTAGCGACCTGGATCGTATTTTATCTCTGTACAGCAGTGGCAAGCAGCGCAGGTTTCGTGTTTCCCCTTGGTGACGCTAACCCTTGGTATGCTGAACTAACCGATCCGTGGTTTGCTCCGCCCAATTGGCTATTTGGTCCAGTTTGGACGATTCTGTATCTACTCATTGCAACTAGTGCTTATAGGCTAGTGTACGCAAATGATCACGTCCAAAAACCACTCGCCATAGCTCTGTGGGGTTTGCAACTGGCACTCAATGTGATTTGGACACCTATTTTTAGCGGTGCACAAAATCTGGAGATAGCATTTTATTATATCATTGCGCTTTGGCTCAGCATTGTTTCTTACATTGTACTGACTTGGCGGGTTAGTCCTCTAGCAGCAGCTTTGGTTATCCCATACTCCATTTGGGTTACGTTTGCGGCGATATTGAACTACAACTACTGGCAACTAAACCCGTGAGAAAAATCGGGGCCAAAGACTAACTCTAAATAGTATTTTGTTCGTCCAATAAGAGCCGTATGTTGAATCAAAAACTTCCAACGGGGATGGAATGCAAAATTCTTCTGTTTTAGCGGTTCTTTCTTGGGTTCTGCTAATAGGCTGCGGTGAGGAAAATCTTCCAACGTCTCCCTCTCTCCCTGTGGCCGCCGGGATCGCTACTCCAAATAATGACGAAACTGGCGAATTTGGGGTCAAAGTGTCTGGTGCCAATGAAGTGACTGTGACATGCTCAGATGCCAATGTGGGCGACCAAGGCATTGTGGGCGGAGTTACTTATACTAAGAGATCTAGACCTCAAATAATCGCGCTGATTGCAGCACAGGATTACGGATCCCTGACTGTCACCTGTACGAGCAATGTGACGGACATGAGTTCCATGTTTGCAGGGGATGTTTTATTCAATCAGGACATCAGTTCGTGGGACGTGAGCAATGTGACGGACATGAGTTCGATGTTTGCAGGGGCTACGTCATTCAATCAGAACATTGGTGGATGGGACGTCAGAAACGTGAAGGATATGAACTACATGTTCAATTGGGCTACGTCGTTCAATCAGGACATCAGTTCGTGGGACGTGAGTAACGTGACGGACATGGGGTTTATGTTTTATAAAACCTTGTCGTTCAATCAGGACATCAGTTCGTGGGACGTGAGTAACGTGACGGACATGAGCGAAATGTTCTACGTGTCTGTTTTATTCAATCAGGACATCAGTTCGTGGGACGTGAGCAACGTGACAGATATGAGTGACATGTTCCTGAAAGCAGATTCATTCAATCAGGACATCAGTTCGTGGGACGTGAGCAATGTGACGGACATGAGTTACATGTTTTCGGAAGCAGATTCGTTCAATCAGAACATTGGTGGATGGGACGTGAGCAATGTGACGGACATGAGTTACATGTTCAGTGGTGCCGATCTTTTCAATCAAGATTTGAGCGGGTGGTGTGTCTCTAATGTACCTGCTCTACCCAGCTATTTTGACACTGGCGCTGACGCTTGGTCTTCTGCACGTCCTCAGTGGGGTATGTGCCCATAAAACATGTCTTTTCCTCATTAGCTGAGTGGGTCACGTAAGTTGCGGACTTGCTTGACGGGATGGTACGTTCAGTCTCGCGATTTTCAATGAAAAAACCTCATTACTGCTAGGGAGTCTGATCTGTGAATAGGATATCTTTGGTTCGGCTGGTTCTCGGCCTTTGTATCTGCTTTGTAACTTTCAGTGGGCTGTCAGCTCAGTCAACGAAGGATATGCTAGCTGAGTTTATAGACGAGAATGCGAATACATACGAAACAGTAGCTCAGGAAATATGGGAACTGGCTGAAGTGGGTTATATGGAGAATGAATCAAGTGAGATGTTGCAAGGCTTGCTTCGTTCTGCTGGCTTCGACGTAGAAGCTGGTGTAGCAGGTATCCCTACGGCTTTTGTCGCATCCTACGGAAGTGGGGGTCCCATTATAGGGATTATGGGAGAGTATGATGCATTGCCAGGTATTACTCAGAGTCGTTCTGCTGAAATAGATCCTATTTTTGAAAAAATCGCAGGCCATGCGTGTGGTCATCATCTATTCGGAACTGGCAGTGTAGCGGCGGCTGTAGCAGTCAAGGAGTGGCTTCAAGAGTCAGGGGATCCAGGTACGATAAGAGTTTACGGAACTCCAGCAGAAGAAGGTGGTGCTGGTAAAGTGTATATGGTTCGAGCAGGACTCATGGATGATGTTGACGTCATGTTGCATTGGCATCCAGGATCCCAGAACGAAGCGAGTGCGGAGTCTTCCTTAGCGAATAAATCCGGCAAGTTTAGATTCTATGGTCAATCGGCCCATGCATCGAGTGCTCCTTGGCGTGGCAGGTCCGCTTTAGATGGTGTCGAAGCAATGCATAATATGGTGAATATGATGAGAGAGCATATACCTCCTGCGAGCAGAATCCATTACGTGGTTACCGCTGGAGGATCTGCTCCTAATGTGATTCCTAATTTTGCCGAGTCATATATTTATGTGCGGCATCCTGATCCCAACGAGGTGCGCCGAATGTTCGATTGGGTAGCTGAGATTGCTGAGGGAGCTGCGATGGGTACAGAGACCAGGGTGGAACATGAGGTCATTCATGGAATCTACAATGTGCTTCCCAACGAAGCTCTTGGCCGGCTGATGCATGCTAACCTCACTGCCGTAGGAGGTGTAGAATACACGGAAGAGGAATATCAGTATGGGGAAACAATTCAGAGTAGCTTTCCCAGTGACGTTCCGCCGATTGAGAGGGCGATGGAAATCGAGCCTTTCGAAGTAATAGAGGTGGGCCAAGGAGGATCAACCGATGTGGGTGATGTAAGCTGGACAGTGCCAACAGCGGGACTGAGTACCGCCACCTGGGTCCCAGGAACTTCGGCCCATTCGTGGCAGGCAGTAGCTGCTGGAGGTACGGACATTGGTAATAAGGGCATGATTAATGCTGCTAAGGCACTGGCATTTACCATGTACGATCTTCTAACTGAACCAAACTTGATTGAGGCTGCACAGGAAGAATTTCTCCGTAGGAGGGGTCCTAACTATGTGTACGAGCCGTTAGTGGGCGATCGTGAGCCGCCTTTAGATTACAGAGCCAGTGTGGTTGGTGGAGGAAACAACTAGAACAGTTTCAGGTCTCCGTATAAGATGAAGACATCTCGTGTTTTCATGATCGTTGTTGCATTCTTGGCTTTTGCAGGTTGCAGCGAAACGATAGTGGAAATTGACATTTCACCGCCTTTCAGCGGCACTATATTTATAGATCCTGATATAATCACTGATGCTGACCCTTCTGTCTATTCAGGTATGACCTATGCTGGCAGGGCATCTAGGACAATGTTTGATCGTAGAAATGGGGATGGGGGTGGTTGGATCACAATAGATCCATACCTATTCGATACACATTACGATGACGGTTTGTCTATTGAAATACAGGTTAATCCTGAGTTTTCTACATTTGAAGAAGCACAGAAGCAAGCTGTTTTCTACGCTGATGCTGTGGGAAGGCTTCCCAGATCCTTACGGACCGATGTAGAGACCATGTGGATCCACGAAGGAGTTTTTCCATTTGGAGGAGGGAACAACAACATTCTCATTCATGTCGGTCAAGGTGAAGCATACATCAGAGACGGCATCCTTGAGGAAACCCTTGTCCATGAAGCTGCACATACATCTTTGGATCCATCATACGCAAGTTCTGCGGAGTGGATTCAAGCTCAGAATACCGATCCCACATTTATCTCTACTTATGCTCAAGATTATCCGATGCGCGAGGATATAGCGGAGAGCTTCGTACCTTTTTTAGCGGTGGAGTATCGTTCTGATCGAATTACTGAATCCCTCAAGAATCAGATTTTGAAGACTATACCTAACCGCATAGCTTTCTTCAGAAGTCTAGGATTGGATATGTATCCGATCAATTAAGGGGCTATGATCGACGGTTCCCAAGGCCCCAGTATTTTCAATACAGGTAGCCCAGACCGATGTAGATAGGGGAAGTAGCTTCCACGGAGTGACCAACATCAACGGCCACCACGAAATTCTCACCCATCCCTAGCCGCACACCACCTCCATATCCTGTGTGCATACTTGCCAGGATCTTATCCAACGGCATGTCAGTTTTCCACACCCTGCCACGATCCAGGAATCCAGAAAGGATTAGTTGGAAGGAGCTGCCTGCCATTGCAAACTCGTGTGCACGCCATCTCAATTCAGCATTCCAGAGGAAAAAGCCCTTTCCTACGTAGCGATTTTTTGGGATT
This sequence comes from Methanobacteriota archaeon, assembly GCA_002728565.1. Classification (GTDB taxonomy): domain Archaea; phylum Thermoplasmatota; class Poseidoniia; order Poseidoniales; family Thalassarchaeaceae; genus UBA36. The sequence goes on from PBUX01000045.1 coordinate 17,581, forward strand.
CCTCTCAGTGTTTTTGCACCTCCCAATCCCTCTTCTTGCCGGAATGAAGACTGCACTATGAATAAGTCATAGAATGGAGCGTCGCCTTCAATGTTTTGTAGGATAAAACGATTAGCGAAGGTAAGGCGATCTCCCAGCGAAAAATATCTCCTGTCCGCTAGAGTCCACCGTACGTATTGTGACTCACTTCCCAGAAAGCTTGGTATAGCTTGAACTAAAAATTCGGACCATGTACCACGTCGGGGTCCAGTCTCTCGGTCTCTTGTGTCCCAAACGAGCCCTGCGCGAAGGTGGTTAGACCAACCCCCTGGTACATCACCTCCCCTCAATTCTCGATTCAGAAAAGTTTGACTCGCGTCTTCGGGTAGTGGTTCGACCCCTATGTGCGTTGCTCCACCTCCAACCAGAAAGCGCACGGGTAAATCTCCTATCTGCCGCTGAAGGTTGGTCGTAGCTTCTGTCCTCGTGCGTCCGAACCGATAGTAGTACTGACCAAGAGATTCCTCTGTCGCTTCGTTATAGACAGAATTGTTCCCCAATCCATAGTAGGGGGCGGCGATCTGACGTTCGCTCCTGAGCGAACCGTCTATGCGCCATCCATTCGAAAGCAAGTGGGGAGCATCGAAGAAAAGGGTGATCTCACGACGGCCTTTGGTCGTAAATTTTACCGTGGGTTGGAGTGTGAAGCGATAGGGTGAGTATCCTCCTTCTCCGTAGTTATAGGCCGCCAGCAACACGCCGTAGCCGAAACCTTCGTCGGAATCGAAGTTGATTGCTGGAAGTCCATTTATCTCCCAGCCCGTTGAATTTGAGGTCTGCTGAGCTCCGATTGGGGCACCCAGACTGGCTAGTAGGACAAGAGCTCCTACTAATGTGTCTCTCAAGCTAACGTTTCTACCTTTATCTTGATTACTCAACATAGCCATAGAGTGGCCTTCTCCTTCTAGTTTTTACTGATCATTACAGTGAAGTTGCGATCCCCTATCTCTTGGGTCCATGACATTCCAAGGCTTGCAGCGATACCAGCATTGAAACTTGCATTCGACTCTTCGTATTCCATAGCACTCATTCCGTATATCTCTCCACCAGATTGTTCGAAGTATGTCAGGTATGGACGATTGCAAACTGCTCTGACAGTGACTTCTGTTGCTTCCAGGACCTGACAAGTGTTATCAGGGTTCAAGCTCCAATTTCGATACATACCATTGAACAGAGCTATGGGAGTATCAGCTCCACTCCATCCAGCTGCGAGCATTTCTGCGGTCTGCTGTCCACTCTCACTTGGCGACAATCCTCTATTCATTGTTTCTCCGAGGTACAGAGCGAATGATACTGTGAATAAGTAGGATGATCTCTCCCACAGTTCACGCTCTGAAAAAACGGGCAGTTGGTATTCTTCTGACGCTATGTCTGGCGGGGAAGCTTGTGAAGAAGACTCATTGGGTTGGTTGCAAGCCATTCCCACCACAAGGATCATGATCGGAAGTAGTATTCTCATTTTTGTCGCTCCGTTTAAAGTAGTCTGCCTAGTAGATTTACTTAGATATCACTCCCATCCTATCTGTTGAAAGAAATAGTGGGGATTCCAGATTTTGGTTAAGTGCTTGATCTTGTCTTCGGAAAATTCTAGAGCATAGACGTAATCGACAGTCCCTTTTAACCCTGTGGGCTCTAAAGGTCCACCTTCACCTGTGTGGGTTCCGGAAAATACGGCGAAGAATGAGACATGTTTGTTCCCTTCGTCGACTGTAATCGATTTGAGATCATATCCACAGTCTGGCATGAGACCCACTACTCCTTGCATCCAATCAGCATAATCCTGGATTGTAGTGACTTCCAATAGGGGCGCGGCATGGGAAGAGAAGGATGCATTTTCCACACAATACTCTTTACAAACAGCCCAACCTCTACCGGCTTCACAGGCTTCAAAAAAACTGTTAGCGGTCTCTTTCATAGTTGACATATCGTTTCCTCATCATGGTTTGTGCGTTATTAGGACAGTACTAGCTATAAGCTTCTCGCGCATCCTCTGTCTATTTCCAGGGTCATGTCTATTATATACGCATATCAGTATAATACTAGGTATTGACAGTAAAGTATTCGCCAAAATAGACTGATATTAATGGAATGATAAGAACGAATCAGAAAATTCGATAGGTCCGAAATAGCACATAAACCATAAGGAGGGTATATGAAAAAACTGTTGTTACTACTTTTGGTAGTTCTTATTCCTCTTAATGGCTGTGCTTCTGGTTCTGGAGGCATGCCTATGTGGGCAGACCTTCCGAGCCCAAATATTTCTGAGGACGTTCGGCGATCATTAGAAGACGGTCAATACGAGGCTATTCGGATTTACACAAATGACACCGTAGTCGTAATACAAAAGCCACTGATTGTAGAAAACCATCTTATTTCTGCGGTGGGAGACCCTCTCCAGGAAGTGGCTCTAAAAGACATTGACCAATGGCAAGTTCTTATGGAAGGGGAGGTCAATACTGAGTCCAAGCTCGGGATCGGTACTCCTACCATCGGGACTATACTTAAATATTCATGGGGAGTGGGTCTGGTCACGTTAGTATTTTTGGCAGTTTATGGTGTAGCTGAGTGTTTCAGCGGTAGCAATCGATGTTACTAGTCAGCTTCTGCAACAACTGAAGTTGTCAATTGTTTGGTAGTGATCGTACTTTGCAATTAAATATTTCCGATGAAAGGTACCGTTATAAAACTAAGAACATACGCTAGAAGCGATGAATTATAGTCAAAACAATCCTTACCCTGGTTTTGGAGGATGAAGCAGACAGATATCATAAACTAGATCACTATCGAGGAGCGATGAATGGAAATCGC
>PBUX01000004.1 GCA_002728565.1 Methanobacteriota archaeon
CATGGCTCGCGGCACTGTGCAAAGATGTAACGCCCTTTGTTACTGTATGACCTTCCGGCCACTCCATTCCCTCGACCTCAATCCTTGCTTGGGATACTAACTCTTGCTCTTCCTTGTCTATCCTATCAAGCAATTCTTCACTACATCCAAGGCCAAGGATCAGATCCCTATGATTTGGGAGCGGATCTTTTTCCGACCAATATGTCAGAAGGCCCCTGTCTACATACCCAGGGGGATTGCCGCTTGAAGCCCCCAAATACAAGTCATCGTGATGATGGGCATGACCGCACCCCCTCATCGTTTCGACATGAATCAGTGTCGCCCCGCCCCCTGACATAGCAAACTCCCTCGCAGTGGCTGAGGATGAGTAAAAATTTGCAGGATCAGAACCATCTATTGTCCAAGATGGAATCCCCATTGAATGCCCCTTGTCACCAAAAGTCTCAGCTCCGGATTGTCCAGAAACTAATGTGTCCAATGCTATCTGATTGTTCTGAATCATGAAGCAAATTGGAAGTCCGCGTGCTCCAGCTAGATTCATTGCCTCCCAAAATTCCCCACTACTGCTGCAACCTTCCCCAACCGGCGCAAGATGGAACCTGCCAATTTCCAGAATCTTCGATGCTAGGGCAACACCTGTGGTCGTCGCACTTGCTATCGGGAGCGGTGCTGTTGGCGGCAAAACCCTCTTTTCCCAATTTCCAATGTGGAGGTCCCTTCCTCCAAATCCAACATGCCCCCCATCCATGTATGAATCGGATTTCCCCATCTGGGCCGAAAAAACCTCTATCGGCGTCTGCCCCATTGCCAAAGCCAACCCAACATCCCTAATCATTGGGGCAACAACATCTGCCGACTCTCGCTCCTTGGAAGGCAAATCTACCGATCTTTTCATGGTCGAAGCGCATGCCACAATACCCTCTTGCCATGTAGAGCGAAATCCCTTGCCTCCAAATTTACCCCCATCAGGGGTGGGCAGCCCCTCTCCGAACAGACTCTTCAGTTCTTCATCAACTAATCTTGTTCTAATCATCCATCTCTGCCATCTAATCCGATCTTCTAGGCTAATTGATGCATAATGTGCAATTCTTCTCAAGCAAAGTGTCACATCCAATAGGAACCTCACCCATCTTCGGGAAAGGAACAAATTCCCAGTTCTCATTGGAATGATCTCCTTCTCTCGAATCTCTGCAAGATCAGGCTCGAAAATTCTCTCAGAGAGAATCTTCTCTATTTCTTTGATTAGCCTATCGGAGAACTCGTGAAATTGCCCACCGTCATAGCTCACATCGTTGCAAACCGAATCCCATGCCTTTGTCACAGTCTCCAAATGCCCATCGTGCCTTTCAGCAATGAATGTCAGCAAATCCGATTTTGCCTTGGACGCATCAAGCGCATTCGAAAAGCTCAAACTCTTCTCGGGGGACCAGCCAGCACCCCAAATTGTAGGTAGATCCGCTTGAGTTGAAATTGCCTCTACCCTCTCGTAAATATCGGGAGAATGCTCGGGCATTCCTGAATTTCTGCCTTCGATTTCCCTTTCCAAATCTTCCATACTAACGTCGTGACCCCTCTCCCATATCTCGACTTTTCTCATGCGACCTTTCCCTGATATTGACCTATCAATGGTGACCCTAGCCCTGTTGCCGCATTCAACACACGCCCTATCGAGCCTATTTGTGGTCAACGATCTAGTTTTCCAGATCTGATGAGCGGAGCAAAGGGGGCACCTCCAAATCCCCCTCCTCCCTTCCATGGACTATATTTTCAATTCAAGTACAACAATTATTTGGTGTATTGAATACAATTATACCACATTTAGGTGAAAATAATGTTTTTTCATAGANNTTTTTAGNTAAANCNATCAATATTTCAATAAATACCACAATTAAAGANCTATCTTAGATAAATAATACCACAATTAATATTTCGGGAAGCTAGAATCTACTGTATCAGACCATCTGTGTACNCCCCCTGATAGGTTGTAGACCTCTTGGGGCCATCCAATTTCGGTAAGGAATCTAGCCGAAGCTGCGGATCTAGCACCAGTTCTGCAGTAAATCACAATCGCCTTGTCGCGTGGTAGTTCTTCCAACCTAGTCGGAAGCGAAAGATGCGTAATTCGCCGATCAGTTCGCTCAATTGAAATGATTTGCTCTTCTTCGGATCTCCTAACATCTAGGAGGAAGTGCTCCCAACCTGCTTCCCTTCTACTTTCGAATTCAATTGGNTCGATTTCCAAAAATCCCACAGATTCGCTCATGTCCAAACTTACGACACGCNCCCTCTTTTCTTCCGCTGANAAATTCAGTGTCCGCATTTCCATGCTTAGGGCATCAATGGCCAGTAATTTCCCCCTTAGACTCGATCCAATCCCAAGGATAATTTTGATNGCCTCCGTCGCTTGAATGGTTCCTACAATTCCCGGTAGAACCCCCAGNACCCCAGCTTGCTCACAATTNGGGGCCAATTCNGGAGGNGGGGGCTTTGGNAANAAGTCCCTGTAGTTCGGCCCCCCATTTAGGTTGAAAGTGGAAACTTGACCCTCAAATCGATGAATGCTACCAAAAACCCAGGGCTTCCCCAATATTTCACATGAGTCCCCAATAAGGTATCTCGACTCAAAATTATCAGTCCCATCAATGACGACATCAAACTCTTCAATTATCTCCAATGCGTTCTCCACTGTTAGCTTCTCGCCTATCACTCTCAACTCTATCTCTGGATTCAACGCAGAAATACTATCCCCCGCTGATCGCGCTTTATTTTCTCCAACGGATTTCGAATCGTGTATAATCTGCCTCTGGAGGTTCGAAACACTCACTAAGTCGTGGTCCACGATACCAATCTTNCCAACTCCTGCTGCTGCTAGGTACAGAAGTGCTGGAGAGCCCAATCCTCCTGCACCGACGACAAGGATAGAGGAATCCAATAGTANCAACTGACCATTTTCACCCACATTAGGAATTGCAATGTGTCGAGCATATCTTTCCTTCTGGGAGTCTTCCAGCCCGCTTGACATGAGCCTCTGAATAGGTCACTAGGGATTTGTTCTTCGGTCATGAATCCAAGTTTTATCAATTTAGAATAGGAAAAGCCTAGAAAATGCAACAATGAAGCCAAACCTCCCCCAAGATCTCGTGAAAAGTATCAGAGCTCTAGGTTCCAAGTCAACTCTGAATAGCAACTTCACCACCCTCCTGATGAAATTCTGATCCAGAACTGAGTCTGGCTTCGGAACTCCACGCAACCCCCTCTCNANATCGGTGAGTATGCAAAAACTATCCCTAAAGTACCACATCAGTTCGATAGATCCGTAGATAATCAAAACCCCGATCAGCATCCAGTCGTGNGGACCCAACCATGCAAATCCGCAAAANAGTGTGATAAACATGTGAATTGCAAAAATGCAATCTGCAATNCTATGGCTNACCCAACTTTTTTTCCGCCACTGGCTGGAGTCATCGAAAACACCAACATTCTCCATCAGGCATCTATTCCTGGTCTTCTAACCACCTTTCGGCATCAATAGCGGCCTGACAACCCATTCCTGCGGCCGTGATNGCCTGNCTGTACCGCTTGTCNACTACATCTCCTGCAGCAAATACTCCGTGGACACTAGTCATTGTATTTTGACCATGTACGATGTATCCCTCATCGTCGGTTTCAATTTGACCTTCTAGGAACGAAGTGATNGGCTTATGTCCGATGGCAATGAATGCCCCTGTGCAACCAATCTCTTCCTCTGTNCCGTCTCGGGGGTCCTCCAGAATTGCACCAGTTAAACCATTTTCATCGGAGAGCCATTTCTTAACTTGCCTAAATGTCTTAATGTCTATTTTCTCGTGCCTTTCAGCCCTCTCATACATTACTTTGGAGGCCTTGAAAACCTCCCTTCTGTGAATTATTGTGACTTTTTTTGCAAATCTGGTGAGGAAAGTAGCCTCCTCCATTGCCGAGTCCCCCCCTCCGACCACAATGACTTCCTCATCTCTGAAGAAAGCACCATCACAGGTCGCGCAAGTAGAGATGCCCCTTCCTTTCTGCTCCTCTTCTCCATCTGCCCCGAGCCAAATTGCTTCAGCACCGGTGCAAATAATCAACGATTCTGCTCTGAACTCTTCCCCCTCGGACCAAACTCCAAATGGCCTTTCGGAAAGATCGACCTTCTCGACATTCCGATCATGCACCTCAAGTCCGAATCTTTCCGCCTGCTCCCTCATATGTATCATCATGTCCGGACCTTCGACACCTTGGGGGTAACCTGGGAAGTTCTCCACCTCTGATGTAAGCATAAGCTGCCCCCCTGACATATATCCTGCAAACATCAGTGGATTTAGCAGCGCNCTAGCAGAATATAGGCCAGCNGTATACCCGGCCGGCCCCGAACCAACAATGATCACGCTCCGCACTTCGCCTCCCATAGGCGGGCCGAGGTGTCGGCNATCTCTTCAATCTTGACCGTGAAAATGTAATATTTNCCAAGTCAGTAAAACTGAGCAATCGTAATAAGTGCCCCTTTCCACGACGATTTATGCCTAAGTTTTTGTATTCAGGAAGCTACACTGCGGAAGGAGCTGCCGGCGTCCTCAAAGAGGGCGGGACAGCTAGAAGGGATGAAGCCCAGAGGATCGTCGAATCTTTCGGCGGGACACTGGAGGCATACTACTGGTGCTATGGGCAAACTGATTTTTTCTGTATAGTCGATGTTCCAGATAAGATCAAAATGACAGCCTTTTCACTAGCAGTAGGAGCTTCAGGGGTATTCAATGGAAAATTGACACCTCTGATTACAGTAGAGGAAATGGATGAAATTGCAAATACCGATCTCGGAGACTTCCGTCTCCCAGGACAATGATTGATAGCGATATCCTTTACTCTATCCTGAAGGTCATTCAGCTCAATCAGCCCGCCATAGATGCCACAGCCCCTACTGCGGCTCTAGCATGGGNCTCTAGTCTNGGNCCAATATGCTCAGGATTNGCCCCAGGGCCAATAATTCCCAGCCCAATCGGTTTATCATACTTGATTTGCATCTCAATAATCGCTCTAGTTACCGATTGCCCAATCACGAGCCCGTGATCTGTNTCACCCTTCTCGATAATACCCAAAACCACTGCACCATCAACCAGTCCGCCCCCAAGCATCCTATCTATTGCTAGAGGGGCCTCCATTGAACCGGGAACCCATACGACCTCAGAAACCTCCCAGTTCTTCAGGGAAGCTTCATCTTCGGCAAAACTAAGCATCTTCCTTACCTCCTCTTCATGGAAAGAACCACACACAATNCCCAGTCGCAATTTCTTCACATCCTATCTTTCATCATAGTCTCGATTAGAGCCTGGGTTCTGGAATCTATCTCAATGTTCACCATTTCACCNACCNCCTTATCGCCAATTGTGCAAACCCTCAATGTCTCAGGAATTAGGTGAATGTTGAAACTTTCTTCTGACACACTACCAATGGTGAGGGACATTCCGTCTATGGCGATGTAACCCTTCTCTAGGATGAATGGACGACAGTCAGCAGGANTCTCGATTACCAAGTCNAATCCCCTTCCTGCATCGNCCCTCGCAAGAATCTNGGCCTTTGTCAGAACATGCCCCGATAGAATATGGCCACCTAGCTCATCACCCAATCTTANCGATCTCTCAATATTCACAAAATCCCCCTCGCTCAAGTCGGCAAGCGTAGTTCGANGCAGAGTTTCTTCTATTGCGTCGAAGCTNACTTCGTNCCCTTCAATCGAAACCACCGTCATGCAGACTCCATCCAATGCTACGCTAGCCCCNANCTCCAAATTTTTGGTATANCCCTCCAAGTCTAATGAGATTGTCTTGACTTCNCGGGACTCTTCTATCTTGATCACTGAAGCCGTTCCTGCAACAATCCCTGTGAACATTTCAATCCTCCTCGTAAGGTCCACCTTCNGACCCGGGCCACAGATCCAGAATCCTAGCAATAATCTTCCTNGTTCCATCCAAATCATCAGACAGNCCCTCTACCCTTGTNACTTCTACATGTCCGTAGCCGTTTTCTTCCAATCCTGTCTTTATCGAATCAATCGAGTGTTTCTGATCGTAACCAAGGGCGATAACGTCTGGCCTAACCGATTCCAAAATTTCGAAAATTGGGACTTCGGGGGAATTTCCGATTATCGCCTTATCCACTGGCTTTAATCCTTGAACCATACGGCATCTCAAATTTTGATCAGTGACTGGCTCATGCTTCTGCCTTCGGACAGTCTCATCATGTGCGATCACAACTACCAGCTCATCACCAAGTGATTTTGCCTGCTCAAGGTAATGCAGGTGCCCTGCATGAAGTAGATCGAAAATTCCTACTGCCATGACCCTCTTCATATCAATTCCTAACCTTTTCATCTAATTATTTTCACCCATGGCAGCAAGAATCTGCTCCCCCGTGATCATTGGAATTCCGTGAAATTCCGAGTAAGACCTAGCCTCCTCAATTCCAAGGGCCCCGTCTCCGTCGGATTCGAGCATTTCCGCGCCGATCGTACATGGAATCAATCCCGCGAGTCTGGAAATGGCTACTGCTAATTCTGTGTGCCCTTGACGAGTCGATAGTCCTCCCGGGGCCTCCCTACAAACTGGAATATGGCCGGGGGTTCTGAATTCCGAGCCTAGAGCGGCCATCGCCTCTTCATTGCTCATTCCCGCCTCGAATACCTCCATTGCTAGCTCTCCAAATCTCCTAGTGGTAAGTGACCTATCCCTGTCAGTAATTCCTGTGTAAGTTTCCCTGTGATTCAATGACAGTGTAAATGCCGACCTATTGTCGTACTGCAAATCATTTGTAATTAGGTGCCCTAGAACTGGATTTTCCCCCATCAACGAGGGATGGGTGTGAATGTCCTGAAGCCATGGAAGCCCGAATTTTCCCCCCACTTCATTTCCAATTGCAAGGAATAGAAGGCCTCCACAATCCTTCCGCAATCTCCGCATTACTTCTGGCGATGCAGTAGCTGCGGGCCAGAGGAGGTCTGTTTCTCTTTCACGGTAAGCAGAGTCGAAGACCATCACAGGGTCACCCCTGGTGAAAGCATCTACCGCGGCCGCCACGCTCGGATCCATGCCACGCGGAGGGGCCATATGTACCCGTTATTTTCGGTCCAGTAAAAATGATGGCTCTAGTGCGTTTGCAGTGATCGAACATGATTGAAAGAACGATCTCATCAGCCCCAGTTAGGATTGACTTGGCAGGGGGTTGGACAGATGTCGGCCCATATCCGAGTGATTTTGGCGGAGAGGTAGTTAATTTTGCAATTAACAAGAGGGTCAGGGCAATCTTGGGAGCAGACCTTGACCCCAGCGGTATAGAATTAGAGTTTGACATTCCACGAGGGTCCGGTTTAGGCAGCAGTAGTGCCATGAATGTAGCAATCGCCGCCCTACTTTCCAAATCTTCTATTGATTCAATAGATTATGATGGTATAGCCGAGCAGGCCTTCAAAATGGAGTCAGAGGAAGGTAAACCGTGTGGGAGGCAAGATCATTGGGTTTCATCAAGAGGCGGCTTCAATCATCTATTGTTCATCGGCGATTCTGTGGAAGTTCTCCCTTTCGAGCCCGCGAGATCCGCAAAAATGTGGCTTCAAAAGCACCTATTATTGGCCTTTTGTGACCAAAGCCGAGATTCTAGGTCCATGCAAGAAAAGGTTTGGTCGAGATACTCAGAGGGGGATGAATCAGTAATTGCTGGACTCAACATAATTCGTGCTGCAGCTAGGCCAATGGCAACCGGCCTCCAACAGGATAGAAGAGACATCTTTGTCAACTCCATGAGGGAGGTCTGCAGGGGAGTGGACATGATAGATCCTTCAATCCATGATCCCTTTCGACACGTTCTGGATCCCATAGTCGCTCACGGGTCCCTAATTGCTTGGAAGGCTTTAGGAGCAGGAGGGGGGGGCTGTTCGGCGTTATTGTGCTCCCCTGATTCCAAGAGCAAGGTCCATTCCATGGTCGAAGAAGCAGGTTGGGAGGTCATCGAGTGGGATTACGAGGACAGCGGAATCCAGATTACATCTGAATAGACTAGTCCTAAGCCTCAAACATTACCTATTGCCCGGAGGGCCATGAGCGTACGATGGGGAACTTTGACAACCCTCATGGCAATGGCCCTTTTTGTGCCCATTGTTTCATCCTCATTGTCAATTGAAGATAGCTCTCGCGGAGGATTGGACGCCGAAGGAAATTGGCACCAAAGCGTAGAGCTGGAGATACACTCTAACTGGTGGAACCATTGGAGTCGTGATAAGGACTCGAACGCAATCGATGATAGACTTGAGTGGTTAATTGAGCAGCCCAATGAAGTACAGAGGGATTGGTGGAGAAGGGCGCCAGATGGCCATGCGAGGATTTTTGTTGATTATGATCACCATCCTAGTGATGACGACATCGAAGCCTTGGAAAATCTAGGGGTCGAAGTCACTTTCCGTTTCAGATATCTGGATACTCTTTCCGCCATAGCGCCATTCGGATCCATAGTTGATCCAGATGGAATTAGGGCATTACCAGGGGTTGTGATGCTCGAGGACCTTGGACTCGCAGAGACGAACATGCATCAAGCAGTACCCAACATGGGTGTGGATGCGGTATGGCAGGATTTCGATCTCGATGGTACGGGCGCAGTCATTGCGGTGCTTGATACCGGCATCAGGGGGGACCATGAAGGGCTGAATGATTTGGATGATGATCCATTCACTTGCATCGAAGATCCACCAGACCCAAACCCTCTAGATCCAGAACCAGAGCCAATTCCATCCGACTGTGACCCGAAGATAATCGCCTTTTTCGATGCAGTTTTCACAGACTCCGAGCAGGACCCCTCAACTTCATACGATTCTGGGACCCATGGCACCCATGTTGCAGGAATCGCAGCAGGAACAGGTGGTGGCCAGACAGATCCAGATACCGGACTTAGGTATGTGGGAGCTGCCCCGGGTGCGTATTTGATCAACATTCTAGGTTGCTGCGATGGAGATATTGAGGATGTAATGCAAGGAGCTCAATGGGCCATAGACAATAAGGAAAAGTATGGAATTGACATAGTTACATCCTCCTTGGGCGAACAACAGTTCGAATTACATGTAGACAACGATGGGAGCTCAGCATGGAGCCGTCAGATGGACATGGTCGTGGATGCAGGAATAATCACCACTCTGTCGGCCGGTAATGAATTTGGTGGCCTAACTGTTGCTGGATGTAATACGATTGACAGCCCCGGGGATGCAATGTTGCCGGTTACTGTGGCAAGTTTGGACAAGGATCTAGGACTTGCGATATACAGCAGTAGGGGGTACACATCAGATCTCAGAGTTAAGCCCGACGTAGCAACAATCGGCTCCAGTATTATGGCCCCGGATGCAGCCACCCAAGACGGCTATACCAGCAAGTCAGGAACGAGTATGGCGACCCCGTTGATGGCAGGAATAGCGGCATTGATGGTCGAAGCCAACCCGGATATTTCTCCTGTTGAATTTAAGGACATAATCGCCGCGCATTCCATTGAAAGGGAGCTCCAGCTACTGGATGATCCCGGTTTCAATGATTGCAGCATCTTGGAATCCAGGCCAGATAATGAGTTTGGCTATGGTCAAGCCGATCCACTCGCATTTGTCGAGGCGGCGGGAAGCATTGACCGGTCACTGAACGTCACCATGGACATCGAAACTCTACAAGAGCTTGGCAACGAGAGTTACGTGACAGGCAAGTCGTCAGGGGCACCCCCTTCACCCTCGGGCGCAATTGTTGAGGTTAGGGTGGGAGGCGACACCTGGGTAGAGGCCACTGACACCTCCCCTCTTGGAGACTGGGCGACATGGGGAATCAAGCTAGCACCGCACTCTGAGTCGGGCAATTCTACGATTTATGCTAGGCTTCTCGTAGATGAAAGCCGCATTTCCCCGGTCGACGCAAAAAGGGTGATACTAATCGACTCACCAGCCGAAGTATCCTCCTCAGGATCCTCTAGTTCGAACATTCTGATAATCGGAATCTCACTAATTTTTGCAGCCCTATTGGGATTCGTTGCATTAAACTTTAGAAGGCTCAAAGATGAATGGAATGATGGATTAAGCTTGACAGAGAATAGCCTCAGGAGGATAGTATCTCTTTGCGTTCTCTATTTTGCCCAGGGTCTTCCTTGGGGATTCGCTTCAGTTGCGTTTGCTGCATATCTTACGGATAACGGATTGACTCCCGAAGAGATAGCCACCCTATTTGCCACAATCGCTCTTCCTTGGACGTTCAAGTGGATATGGGGTCCGGTTATCGATACACTCAATCTACCTCAATTCGGCTCTCGTAGACTTTGGATAATCTTCGCTCAGTTCGGAATGGCTGTCACCATAGGAACCCTGCTGCTCATTCCAGATCTGAAAGACCAACTTGGGTTGGTAATCAAGCTCCTCTTCATCCACAATATTTTCGCATCTCTGCAGGATGTCAGTACTGACGCTCTTGCAGTCGATGTCCTCAGTGATGATGAGGTGGCCACTGCAAATGGGTATATGTTCGCTTCCAAGCGGGCGGGAATGATTCTCGGTGGCGCTGTTCTAGGGGGATTCGCCACCACGATTGGTATGAGGGGGATGCTCTCAATTCAGCTTCCCATGCTTCTGCTCATCATGCTATTGCCGATCTTCCTATACGAAAAGCCAGGAACTAGGCTATTCCCATGGTCCAGTAAGCCAAATGACGGACAAATCGCCAATGAATCTCCAGAAGATTCCGACCTTCTTGACAGGGAGGTCGATGAGACCCTTTACTGGGAGGAGCCTTCAGAATCCAGGTGGTGGGCCGCTCAGGCAGTTGGGCGCTCGACATTCGACAAGTCGATCACAATTCCCGCATTACTGGTCATCATATCCACCCTTGTATTCGTTTCAGGGCTAGTATTTGCTATATTCTCGGTTGATTTGGAGGAGCCACTGTACAAAATGGCAAAGAGACTCGCCTTCATCGGTTTGGTGTTGGCAGGATTAGCCAAACTATCTTCCAGATTTGTCTCACTTCCAAAGGTCCCCAATCCATTTTCAGTATTGCCATCGAGAAGCAGAATGACCCTTGCGCAGACAACCTTCAATTTGACCAAGGCCTTCCATCTAAGATCCTCATTCTTGCTTATTTTCCTGTGCCTCCTCTCGGAGCTTTATCTCTTCGTAGACCCGATAGTACTCGATATTTTCATCAACAGATCTGGTTGGGGCCAAGAGAAGTACAATGTGATTGTAGGCGGTTTTGTCATATTGGCGACAATGGCGGGACAGGTAGCTGGCGGGAAGCTAGGTGAAAAGTACGGCGTAAAATATGTGGCTATGGCTGGATTCACCTGTCTTGCTATTGCGAACGCCACACTCGCTTTATTGCAACCATTTTGGACCAACACCGCCATTATGACCACCTATCTAATTTTACGAGGGGTAGTCAATGGGGTAGCATGGATTTGCGTAATTGCAGTGGCAATGAAGATGACTTGGAGCAAGGTCGGGGGGACCCAATTCACAGCATATATGTCGATGTTCAATCTCTCAGCCGTAATGGCCTACACATTCACTGGAAGAATGCTCGAAATCTTCGACAATGATTACTCAAAGGCAATCTATGCAGGAGCTGCCCTGACTATGATCACTGTTGTCTTCTTGATCTTCATAGATCCCGATGAGTGCAATAGGGTACTAGAGAATGAAGAAGAAGGAGAGGTATTGGATGCAGATTTGGGAGAGTCTTCATGGTGGATCGATGAAGAGGGAGGGGGCGATCCCATTGCATCTTCTTGACATAGTAAGTCAAACAAAAACTGACTTTTTGGTATTTACGCAAACAATATGCCCATATTGTACAAGAGCGTTCAGGACCCTAGATGCCAAGGGACTAACATATACCGATGTAAACTTGGACCACTTCGATGGACTAAGGGAGGAAGTAGTTAGCAATACTGGTCACCGTACTGTACCCGTTGTTTTCGATATGAGGGGCGAATCCCCCCTATTCATCGGCGGTTCAGACAATCTAATCGATTATCTCTAGTTCAAATGGTCCAAGATTGCGATATTCCAGCTGAGAATCGGACCTTTAGGTACGTAGAACTTCCCGTAAATGTCGCTGTCATTGTGTATTCCCCAGAGGGGTATGGAATCGTGCCGAGCGTACCCCATTCACTCGCCCCAGGCCCCCAAAAATCAGCCAATATCGAGACTGAAGCATGATCTCTTAGCGTGAAGGAAATGCTAGATCCAGAGCCACTGTCCGCATCTAAGAAATAGATCATTTCATCCCATTCCCCATCAGTCGGATGGTCACTAACTAGGAAAGAGTCTCTAATTTCCACATCATTTCCTTGATCTTCCCAAACTCCATTGAAGAGATCCCCACCTCTGACGAAGTGAACTTCCCCCGTATGACCGCTACCATGGTCGGCAAGCATCATTCTGAGTTGTTCAACACCAGTTGGATCCGTCCAAATGAAAGTAGAGAATAGCCCAACTTCGCCATCATAGACGTAGTCAAGCCTCGAGCCATCGGAATTTGATGCAGTGATTATCGCTTCTTCGTCAACCGAAGAAACAGTTGCCGTCCACTCGATTGAAAATAATGTGAAACTCCAGGTTTCCCCCTCTATGATGGGGAAAATTAGAACATCCTGTTGAACCCCATTCTCAAAGGGGCTTAGGTTGTCCTTTGTTATTCTTCCAAGAAATGGGTTATGATTCAATACCGCATGACGCAAAGCCTCAGCTTCACTAGAAATGGCTAGCATGTAAGCATCCCCATTTTCTTCATCAGTATTCGCGATGACCAATCTTGCTGAGTCATCATAGTAGTCCGGGGTCGAGAAAGTGTACAGCCACCAATCTCCTACTTCCCATTCTGGAACGTCCAGAGGGGCAACCATTCCACCCGAGTCTTCGCTATCAAGCAGGCCCATACAACCTGGAATCGAAGTCCCGATGAGGAAAATTAGGGCTGCAACCGCTCCTCTCATGAAATCCGATTCCATCCATCAATCAAGAGTCTGACGCTCCAAAGCTCACTCAGAAGAGGCCACTGGAGGCACCGACCACAGCAACTATCGACATCAATTTGATCAGGATGTTCAGGGAAGGTCCACTGGTGTCCTTGAATGGGTCTCCAATAGTATCGCCAATCACAGCTGCATCATGCGATGCATCCCCCTTTGCCGATCCAGATATGTGCCCCTGCTCTATTGCCTTCTTCGCATTATCCCAAGCCCCACCTGCATTGGCCATGAAAAGGGCCATCAATACGCCGGTCACCAAAGATCCTGCCAGAAGTCCGCCTAGAGCTTCAGCACTGATCGCGACACCAACAATTATTGGTGCCGAGACAGCAACTAATCCCGGCATAATCATCTCCCTGAGAGCTGCCTGCGTTGAGATCTCAACGCACCTTTGACTGTCCGGCTTAACACCCTCGCGACCTTCTAGCAAACCATCAATCTCTGCAAACTGCCTTCTAATCTCGACAACCATGTCATTCGCAGCCTTTCCGACTGAGGTCATCGTCATTGCAGCTACGACAAACGGCAATGAACCACCAATCAGTAGCCCAATCACTACCTCGGGATTAGTCAATGCCAGATCATCAGCTTTCAATTCAGCAGCGGTCCCAAAGGCCGCGAAAAGTGCTAGAGCGGTTAGAGCCGCGCTTCCTATTGCGAATCCCTTGCCTATCGCAGCAGTAGTATTGCCAATGGAATCGAGACTATCTGTAATCTCCCTTACATCCGATCCTAGCTCCCCCATCTCGGCAATTCCACCGGCATTGTCCGCCACTGGACCATAGGCATCAACTGTCATTGTAACGCCGACAGTGGCCAACATCCCCATAGCTGCCATCGCTATTCCGTATAATCCCAGATCAGCAGAAATTGCACTACCATCGTCCATCACGTCGTTAGCAACAAATATGCCACCAGCAATTAGTACGATCGGCAAGAAAGTCGACATCATCCCTACTGACAATCCAGCGATGGCGTTAGTAGCAGGGCCTGTTTTCGACATCTCCCCAATGTGGGGAATTGAATGGACTGGAATGCCAAAAACAGGATCTATTCCAGTGTAATACTCAGTTACAAGGCCAATCAAAATTCCGACAATGGAACCGGCAATAACTGCCAACATGGGGTCAGTGCCTGTTTCTAGGCCCAGATATTCAATTCCAAGCCAACCGGAAGCCCAGAAAAGAATCGCTGCTATGAAAGTTGTATTCCTCAGAGCAGCCGCAGGGTCCCCGCCTTTCAGCAGCTTCATACTGAATACTCCGACTATGGAAGAAGCATATCCAACCAGTCCGAGGAAAATTGGCAGTGTAATGTAATCAGAATGCATGCCGGATGCCTCGGCGATTACCATAGCAGCAATTATTGAGCCAACAAAGGACTCGAAAATGTCCGCACCCATACCAGCAACATCTCCTACGTTATCTCCTACGTTATCAGCAATCACACCCGGGTTACGGGGGTCATCTTCAGGGATGCCCGCCTCAACCTTGCCTACCAGGTCGGCTCCAACATCAGCAGCTTTGGTGTAAATTCCGCCCCCAACTCTTGCAAATAGTGCAATTGAAGAGGCCCCCATTCCAAAGCCAGCGATATTCTGAACTTCCTCACCCGTTCCAAGCCACATAGCCATAATTGAAATTCCCAGTAGGCCAAGGCCTCCTACTGAAAGCCCCATAACCGCACCTCCGTTGTAGGAAACTTCCAGAGCGGCAGGCTGGCCCCCGCTTGAGGCAGCCATCGCAGTTCTCCCATTGGCGCTTGTAGCAGAGCTCATTCCTGAGTAACCAGCAGCAACACTGCAAAATGCCCCCGCAAGAAAAGCTGCAGGAGTCTCATATTCGAAGTCATTAATGTAGAATAAGAAAATAGATACAACAACTATGAATACGCTGAGATATTTGTATTCTGCCTTTAGAAATGCCAATGCACCTGCTTGGATCTGATCAGTAATGTCAGCTACAGTCTCGTTCTCAATCTCGATTTTCTTTACTTGGCTATACAAGAGCATTGCTATCGCCAATCCGGCTAAAGCCACAGCCACTCCTATCTCTGGTATGTTCTCTATCACGTTCTCACCTGTCGACCCGCCGACCTAGGCTCAATATTTAATCCGAATCCAATGCTCAACATGACTCCGACTTAGATTTGCCCATTTTGCCGATCACGACATCAGCAAATGATTGCAATATTCCCGCCCCGTCATGCTCCCTTTTGAATGCCTCAAGCTCCTCTTCCGAGATATCTCCGTATTCGAAGGCCCTCTCCACTCTAGCTTTAGCAGCTTCAGGATGAAACTGAACCCCCCAGGCTGGCAAAGCCTCGCCGTCATTGCCATGAACTCTGACAGCAGTAACTCCATTGTGTTCCGTAGAACCAAGAAGGCTGCAAGATTGTGGAACAGTAATGACATGGTCCTGATGGGTGAAGAGGACTGCTGGACGATCATTTTCACCACTTCGTCTTGATGAGAAAAGGACATCAGCATCTCCTTCTTTTGTCAGGTCAAGATCCCAAACCCCATTGGATAGCTTTTCCGCCCTTTCGACAGTTGAGCCAAGTGCCTTACAAAGAAGCTGGTGACCGAAGCAAATTCCCAGCGTCGGAATCCCCATCATGGAGGAGCACCTGACTAATGATGCGCCCCCGTCCATCCAATCTTCCCACATTGTCACGTTCCTTCTCGAACCACTGCAAACCACTGCATCAGGCTGAATATCTTTTAGCCATTCTTCCATCTTATGGTCTTCACCCGCCAGGGGCATTGCAATTCTTCTGAAAAGCACGTTGTTGCTATTCATTGAAATGCGACACTCCTCCCAGAATTCAAACTCATTATCCCATAATGGAACATCATCCAGTGCCAAGTCAACCAATCCCCTAAACTGGGCCTCATCTCCAACCTCCTTGGACTGCATTTGAGGAGTAACTAGTAGCACCTCTACATCCCCAAACCTGGAAATCGGATCAATAATCTCCTGATTCCCCCCATGTCCAAATTGAGATCTTTCCACTAACAGGTCCATNAGGATAACTCTGGTTATGCCGGCCATGACCTTCCGAGGGGGCAAGTGTTTGAAAGACTCCCGCTACTCGGAGAGTCGGGTGATACGTTGGTCGACAAGCAATTAATCTTGGATTCAGTAGGGCCGGTGCAGGCAGTTTTAGACGCCCATGATGGAATTGTAAACGTAGTTGATACCACTGACGGTGTAATCATGATATCACTAGAAGGGGGCTGTACNGGGTGCAGTGCNACCCCAATGACTGCTATGCAAATCTATTACTCNCTGATGAAGTTGAGNGAAGTAAATGATGTAGTTTTTGTCAATGGCGAATTACCTGCATATATGCGGNCTTTCATCGACGACAAGCTAAATTCCNATTAGCTANTCCTTCTTATGCCTACTAATACTATGNGGGTTCGCCCCCCTTTGCACTTCCTTGCCCTTGATATTCATCATTGCTGCCATCGCCACTATTATTGCGGTAACAGCAGCGGGCCTAGCAATGTTCCTAGATCCCCACAGAACTCCTCCNGAATAATGAACCGCAAATAGCAAAAAAGCTGAAGAAAAGCACAACGCAGCAATCACTCTTTGCGTCAAAATCTCACTCTCAGTTGTTCTTGAGAGCGTCCCAATGGACATCCACAGAATTGTAGCTATTCCACAGAGGCTCAAAGCAAAGGTCTCCAATACCTCTAGGTATCCCACACCCACCCGAATCGAAATCGGTTTGAGTAGGTTTCTCGGGTAACATAAAATAATCACCTTAGAATATTCGTCTGNATGGGGGTTTCTCCCAGGTCTAGATGGTCAAACCGGGACGATAGATCATACCAGGTGGAAACGTCCAATGAGTCNAANATTAGAAGGCAGAAGACTCACACTTGGATCGGCATAAGTGGCGACTTCACTGCACCATACCTAATTATTGGCCAATTCACCAGTATAGCCGCAATTATCATGCTCATCTCAGGGACCAATTCTAACGGAATAGAGCACGAAAGCTCGAATTTCTGGATCCTCAATTCTGCTTCATTGACCGCCACCGCATTGATTGGAGCTGTTTCCGCGTTTTCTCTTCTTCTGGTGCTATTTTCAAGNAGCGCTTCTCGAAACCGAAAGAGAATCGCCAGAATATGGCTAATAGNCTTCTTAATCATCACATACAGGGTTCTAGGNCANTGAATAANTNCCATTCCTGCAAACGCAATCCCCTTGANCCATCACTCATTGCGGTAAGCTGTTATGAACCCCGCTTCATCCTTTTCCTTTGCCCTGAGCTTTACCCTTTTGNTCATTGGCGGAATGCTTGTTGTAACAGGCTTAGAATTGCCTATTTTTGATGCAGATTCGGATGACGGCACGTTGGACCCTTTTTTCTCAGGATATTCGGGGAATTTCTCAATAGAATCATCTGATTCAGAGTTCATCGGAATCTCCGTTTACGTGATAGGGGCATACCAAGATTCGGACTCCAATGGCCTTTGGGATTTGTGCGAGAGTTCGGAAATCATTGTTTGGAATACGGTCAATGAAAAACCAGAAAACTTTGTGCACGAGAATAACACATTCTTCCCTCTTTGCGATCCAGGTTTCGAGAGTAATGGATCCTTCAACGAATTGCCAATGATATCCATAGGCTCAATTTGCAGCGAATACTCTAATCCTGATTCTGAGATATGTGAAGATGGAACATACGCCATCGAGTCACCAATTTTCATGAGGCTTGTTCTGGATACGGATCAAAAAACATCATTTCTCAAATCGCTTATTGACATGTTCCTATACGGGATTAGAACTGGATATTCCTTACTCTGCGGCTCTATATTTTTCTTCATTNTAGGCTATGTANTTTCTTATNTTTCCAATGATGAAGTCGAATTGAAGACNAAGAAAAGGGAGAAACCAATTGCNGAGTGGAGGGCATATGGGCTTACCCAGACCGAAAGAGGGCGGGATGGTCTTCCAAAAGCCTTCAGCAGGCATGTCCAGTCAAAGGAAGTATTCAGAAAGCCGAGAAAGGGTAATGTCAGAGGGGGGGTGCACAAGACTGGAGGATTATACTTGGATGGATGGACCGAAGCAGACTCCGATAAGGAATACAAAAAGAAGGTCGAGGACCGGAGGGGACGTAGGGGTTAGATTAGCGGTTCTAACATAAAGACCAATCCGATTGCGACAAAAATTACCACACTGTATCTTAGGGCCCTGAATAGGGAATGAAGCATCATGCCACTATAGGTTCCAACCTCACTTCGAATTGGAGGGATGGGGGTATTGGGCGTTCCTTCAGTACCTCCGTCTTCGATCATTCGCTAAACTTCCTATGTGAAAAAACCTCAAGTGCCCCTGTCAAACAAGAATATGGGGATCTCCTTCATTTTGTGTTCGTTTTGTCTATTTAGATCCAGATAGACTTTCATAATCTCATCTTGTCTGCTCGAAAATGACTTTCCTGATGGCGAATCAACTTCCCTCATAGCCCATTCCAATTCCTCGTAACTTGCTCCAATCTGCTCCTCATCCGTTCTACCATCCGCCCACAGGCCATCAGTGGGGGGCGATTCTCTAATTTCGCTGATCACACCAAGAGACTCTGCCAAAGCATATACTTCAGATTTGTACAAATCGGCAATCGGCGAGATGTCCACCCCCCCATCGCCGTATTTAGTGAAAAATCCAACACCGAAGTCTTCAATTTTGTTTCCTGTGCCCACTACTATTCCATTATTTGATCCAGCAATAGCATAAAGGGTAGTCATTCTCAGTCTGGCCCTTGTATTGGCCAAAGCCAAATCCGATATTTCCTGCCCTCCCATATCGTTATTGCAAAAATGATCGAATGTCTTAGTAAGATCTACTAGGCGACCCTCTACGTTATTCCATTTCGACTCCAACCATTCAATATGCCTACTGGAAAGCTCAATCTGCCGACCATCCTGATGAATTGGCATATTCAATGCCACTGTCCTCAGGCCTGTGTTAGCACAAAGAGTAGACGTGACTGCAGAGTCAACCCCTCCTGAAACCCCAACAACCAAAGTGGCAATGTTTCCTTTTTCTGCATAATCTCTGATCCACTCGGATATTTCGGCACCAAGTGCNNTCAGGTCNACCAATTTACCACCTCGCCCCATTGGTATGGTAACTAATGGCAAGCAACCCCGTATTTTTTGAGACGCCAGTAATTGTATGGCCAAGGTGTGAGAAAGCCCACCAAAAGCATGAAAGGTATTGCAATNGGATCCAAGCCAAGCTCACCCTTCGTAAACAATAGATCGGTGATTTCCATCGATATCTCCATCATNAGCATCGAAATGAAAGACATTCCTAATGCGGTCGAAAGAGCNTTTCGAAAATCCATTTGNCCNCTAATCAAAATAGCAGTTTCTAGCATTACACTAGTTGCCAAGCCATTGATCAATGGGAGTATTGCATAAAAGTACCAAATTTTTGAATATAGGGCCAAACCTTCAGTAATTCCCGAATAGGAGTAGTATGCAAGAGTTCCAAACTCCCCTATCGAGCATCCAATTAGGCACCATTTTGTGTTGTGAGCAGACTGCTTCCAGACCCCTCTGTCCGACCAATCGAATCCTGCAGAATCANTTCCAACTGAGTACCCAATNGAAATTATTGCACTTGAAATCTGNNTCTCAGATACNCCTGAGTGTGTCACCAAAGCACTGCCATCCTGATGAGTCACTAGGGCTGAAAAGACACCCTCTATCTCCTCTATCGCGCCTTTAACCCGATTAGAGCATCCATCNCAGGTCATTCCACCGACTTTCAGCAGTGTCTCCGTGCTCATTGATTACNACTTANTGTTGGGNCATTTGAATCCTTGCTAGGCGAAAGGTCACTATATCCCCCCTCAAGTTCAAGACGAAAAGGTCGGTCGCAGCCCGCATGGTAGTGCCCCCTACACCGGGAGAACTCGATCCTGTGGCCCTTGAGACTGCATTGATGGAGTTGTGGGACTCGGAGGGAACATTCCTCAAGTCGATAGATGACCGAAGGGCGAGTGGGTCTCCATTCACATTCCTAGAAGGACCACCCACTGCAAACGGAAAGCCAGGCATCCACCACGTCATCTCGCGTCTGTTCAAGGACATGGTTTGCAGGTGGAAAACCATGGAGGGGCATGTCGTGGAACGAAAGGGTGGATGGGATACCCATGGGCTACCAGTTGAGATCGAAGTTCAGAAAAAGCTCGATCTGATGTCCAATGAAGCCATCGAATCCTACGGCATGGAGGCCTTCAATCAGAAATGCAAGGAAAGTGTCTGGACATATGAAGAAGCATGGAGAGAGATGACAGAGAGGATGGCATTTTGGGTTGACATGGATGACCCATATGTGACATTGAACGATGAGTACATTGAATCTGCGTGGTGGTCACTAAGTCAGATGTTTGAGAAGGGGCTNCTATTCAGGGGGCACAAGGTGCTTCCATATTGCCCACAGACAGGTACTAGCTATTCTACGCATGAGGTCTCTCTTGGTTACAAAGAAGTTTCTGAACCTGCAGTTTTTGTTAAATTTAGGCTAGATGATGACAATGCATCGGTATTAGCTTGGACAACAACCCCTTGGACCCTTCCTGGAAATGTNGGACTCGCCGTTGGACCAAATGTATCATATTGCCGAGTCAGAATCTCTGAACCACCTTCTTCTGCATGGGAAGGAAGGGGCGGGGCTGAAGTCGGCGAAGAGTTGATTCTAGCAAAGGATTTGCTCGGCAATGTCCTAAGGAATCAGGTTGAAGTGATCGATGAGTTCCTTGGCTCCGACCTTGTAGGAAAGACCTACCAACCACTTTTCCCAGGTGCGATATCACGGGGGTCTTCGAAAACCGCTTGGTCAATAGTAGCTGCAGATTTCGTGACTACGACTGATGGTACAGGGGTAGTTCACACTGCAGTAATGTATGGCGAGGAAGACTACCGTCTTGGAATGGAGGTGGGTTTCCCCGCTCAGCACACAGTTGGCATGGANGGGGCATTTNTTGAGGGGGTTCACGAATCTTTAGACGGCAGATACGTCAAGGAATGCGATGATGACATAATTGACTTGCTCGAGACTCAAGGATCCCTCTACAGGGAGCACGTCTACACTCACGATTATCCTCATTGCTGGCGCACTGACCATCCGCTGCTATACTATGCGATGGACAGCTGGTTCGTCAAGATGACCGCAGTNCGCGACCAAATCCTTTCACACAATGCAAGTGTTGAGTGGGCCCCTGAATGGACTGGAACAAAGAGAATGGGGGAGTGGCTTTCCAACATCAAGGACTGGGCNATCAGTAGAGAAAGGTACTGGGGCACGCCAATTCCTGTTTGGGTATGCAGTGATTGCGGNCATGAGCATTGTATCGGGAGCATCAGTGAGATGGAGTCAATGAAGACGGNTAACTCTGAGATGCCACCTGAGTTGCATAGGCCTTATGTGGATGAAATATTACTGAATTGCCCCATTTCTGAGTGCTCAGGAGAGATGACAAGGGAGCCATATGTAATGGACTGCTGGTTTGACTCCGGATGCGCTTCATTNGCACAATGGCACTTCCCATTCGAGAACGATGACAAGTTCGCAGGCTCATTCCCCGTCGATTACATATGCGAGGCAGTAGATCAAACCCGAGGATGGTTTTACTCCCTATTAGCCGTTGCAACAACAGTTTTCGACGAACCATGTTTTCGCAGCTGCCTTTCTTTAGGCCACATACTGGATAAGGATGGCAAAAAGATGAGCAAGTCAAGAGGAAATGTTGTCAATCCATGGGACCACTTCAACAAGGAGGGCGCTGACTCGATNAGATGGTACATGACAACCCAAAGCGCCCCTTGGTCCCCGACCAACTTCGATCCAAATGGNGTCCGAGAGTCATACGCAAAGATGTTCCTAACTCTTTGGAATGTCTTTCGATTCCATTCAGATTATGCTTCATTGGATGGCTTTGATCCGGAAAAATCAGGATTTGTCGATCTTCATGAAAGGAGCCCAATGGATAGGTGGNTANTCTCCAGAGTCTCTGAAATGGCAGACGATTTCCATGCACATTTCAAATCCTGGGATTTCCATAAGGCCGGTAGGATACTAGAGGAATTCGTCGTTAACGATCTGTCAAACTGGTACGTCAGGAGGTCACGCCGAAGATTATGGGAGGAGACNGATAGCAATGACAAGAGGGCCTGCCAACATACATTNCACGAGGTCCTGGTAATTGTCTGCAGACTAATGGCCCCCATTTCGCCATTCATGCCCGATCAAATTCACAGGGGGCTTACTGGCAACTCAGTACACCTGTCAGATTGGCCAGTGGGCTCGTCAATAGTCGACAGATCTTTGCCTCCGCGCGATCAAATTTTGGAGCAGAAGATGTCNATTGTNAGGTCATTAGCGGAGGCAGGTAGGAGAATAAGGGTCGAAGCCAACCGACGTCAGAGGCTACCTTGTAGGACAGGTTGGATAGTCGGCGGCCCTGATCTATCAGATTTCCACGAAACACTCGCTGAAGAGCTAAATGTCGAAGTCCTCACAACTGAGGACGACCTAGATGTTTTCCAAANGATGGTTATAGAGCCCAATCGGAAGTCACTAGGNGCAAAGTGCAGGTCGGATCTGCCCTCCGTNCTGTCGCAAATGGATCTAGCTGATCCCGAGAGCCTGCTTCTCGAAATAGAGGCAGGTATTGCNGCTCTTGGTGGCTANGAAATCACAATGGATGACATCGAAATAAGNAGGGTAGAGAAAATGGGATTCGCAGCTCAGACACTTTCTTTCGATGAGGGGGACGTTTCAATTGTCCTGGACCTAGATTTAGACTCAGATTTGCTTTCAAAAGGTTTGGCAAGGGACATCACCAGAAGAGTTCAGGCAAAAAGAAAGGAACTAGACTTGGAGCTAGAATCAACTATCGGGCTTAAATTGTGGGTGGAAGGAATTGANTTGGCAGACTCCGATTGGTCCCATGTGAAGAATGAGACTAGGGCAGGTACAGCCTCACTAAATGATGGTGATCCACATCCAGACTCCGAAAGTTTCGAGGTGGATGGGACTAGCGTCTCATTCCATATTTCCTAATCATCAGTGATTGTGCCCAACCATGTACTGATCTGCTATTGGCCTATATGATTCTGGAATCAATAGCTCCACGCCAAATAGGGGGTCGGGGTCGCTGGAGTCATGATAGGCAATGAAAGATCCCCCGTCGGGAAGGATGCCCATACTCGCAAAGTCGAATCTAATNTCATTGCCNGCCCCAGATGTAGAGTCAAGNTCACCAAGTCCGAGAAAAGTTCTCGTATCCGGAAGCATGCTCTCCGAGAATCCCCTAACNTGCCATGCAATGTCTATGTCAGGTCCTTCCGCACTTTGGTACCTTACATTGAGAACGAATAGGTCATGAATGCCACTTGAGTGAAACTCCCATTCCTCTATCTCAGTGGCCTCATTTGAGAGGTTGTAAGAATTATTCTCCCAGGANTCCCCGCCATCCCATGAGATCATATGGNCAAGNGAAACTCCACTCGAAGAAACNCAATGCAAAGCTGTAGAAGAGTCAAATGCACAATACTGAGAAGGAAGNGAAGAGCCGTTGGAGGTCGTTCCAGTCCACCAACTTAGTGAAGTNTCCAGATAAGCATCCCTNCCGTCAACAAAGTAGTCGGGGAAGTAAAGTCCACCCGAAGGAACCGGAAAGGCCCTCATTTCCTTATGTGGCTTGGTAAAATCCCACTCGGANCCCAGATTTTCCGGTTTCAAGTCAACCTCCATGACATCTAGGTTCTCGTCCCTATCTGGAAATCCGAAGTAGTCGTAATTTAGCCCGTCAGTAGAAATCTGTCCACCAATGTTCTGCACTTGGTGCCAGAAGTTCGAAATCACCAGACTTGCCCATGGCCCACTGCCATATATTCCCCCGTTGATNGGCCCGACCACCTCTACTTGCCAGGATCTATCATAGAANGGCTCGGGCGTCCTATTGAAGCACCAACTCCACTCCTCGTCTTCAGCGTCGTAGAAGAATGCGTAGAATTGGTCGGCTCCGCTGGTACTAGGGTAGGGAAACCAGCCCATGGAGATAAGATCNCCATTGGTTGCTTGGACAATGCTGCCCTCTCCAAGCCCCTCTTGCCCCGGAACAGTGGGCTTTGGCTCNAAACANCCAAACTGCGAGAAAATTGTGGGCAGGTATTCATTCCATGTGTGCCCNCTATCCTCAGACCAAGTGGGGTATTCTCCTCCAAAGTTCAGAATCCAACCCTCCTTNGTTGCAGCAAGGTAGTGCTCGCAGCAGTTGCCNCCGTGTTCATTTCCAAAGACAGCCCATGATGAGTTTCCCCAAGTCTCATTCTCAAATGGGTCCCCCACAGTAAAATTCCGTGAATCATCATAGCTCCATGGCGGGTCAATTAGGTAGTANTCCCCGTCCCAAGAGCTCCCCGAAATTTTAGATTGGCCNCCATCCAAGTATGAAAGGCAGCCAGCGGTCGACATTACCGTAGACATNAGTAGAGCNGCAAACATCCGGCNTCTAGCGACCNGACCCACNCATTTCCGTTGCCATTGGCCTTTATCGCACTTTCATTAGAAGCCTCAATCTAGCGTCCAAGTTGGCCCATCTGGCCCATCTTCTACGGTGACGCCCATGTNGGATAATTCATCCCTAATCCGATCCGCCCTATCCCAATCACGGGCCACTCGCGCTTCTTCCCTTTGGGAAAGCAGTAAATCCACCTTTTCGGTCATTCCNCTTCTGGTANCATCCGCCTCTTTNTGAGCAGAAAAAACCGCCTCGCGAGTAGGNAATAGCCCCAATACTTCGCCAGCATTTTCCTCCAGCCAAGAAGCCACTGACTGAGATGGCTCGGATGAAACGACCTTCTGGATTTCAATTATGGCGGATCTAGTGTTGAAATCATCATCCATTGCCTCCTTGAATCTATTTCTCGCATCAGTCAGATCAGGACCGGAGTTGCTAGAAGATAGGGATCTGGAATATGACGCCATTAACCGTTCGTAATGATTTGACGCATCTTCTAGAAATTCNGGAGTCAGATCAATTGGATTTCGATATGGTACGCTGAGTAGGGCATATCTAATTGCCAATGGCGCGTGATGCTCGAAAGATTCGCCAATGGTCCAGAAATTGCCTAGGCTCTTNCTCATCTTCTCNCCATCAACATTTACGAATCCATTATGCATCCAGAAACCGACAACTGGNTCGCATCCCGTGGAACACTCGGATTGGAAGATTTCCGCCTCATGGTGGGGGAATCTCAGGTCATGGCCGCCGCCATGGATGTCGAATTTTTCTCCGAAGTGTTTCAGTGACATGGCAGAGCATTCGATATGCCAGCCAGGCCTGCCTTCACCCCAAGGGCTCTCCCAAGACGGCTCGTCCTTTTTTGCAAGCTTCCAAAGTGCAAAATCTCTGTGGTCCTTCTTTCCAGTGCCTGTTGCCCCAACTCTCCCACCAGCCCCCTCCCTGACCATGTC
Organism: Methanobacteriota archaeon; assembly: GCA_002728565.1. GTDB lineage: Archaea > Thermoplasmatota > Poseidoniia > Poseidoniales > Thalassarchaeaceae > UBA36. The sequence continues at coordinate 25,563 of PBUX01000004.1, forward strand.
CAGAGTCTGACCCGTCAATTGGCCATATTTCTCAGGAGCGGAATCGATTTCGAAATACACNCCGTCCTCAGTNGAGTAGGCATGACCCTTCTCAATCAGAGAATCGACCATTTNGATTATTTCAGGAATAGTCTCAGTTACACGAGGGTAATGATCCGCTCTGAGGACATTCATACTGTCCATTACTTCGTAGAATTCCCGAATGTTCCTATTGGCCACTTCTTCAAAGTCAATCCCCTCTCTTTCTGCGACTTCAATGATTTTATCATCAATATCCGTGAAGTTTTGGACATATTCTACNTCGAAGCCACTGGCCTCCAACCACCTNTGTACGANATCGAATGCTATGTAGCATCTCGCGTGCCCTAGATGNCTTGGNGAGTAGGGGGTGATTCCACAAACATACATCTTCACCTCGCCATCTTTCAGAGTTTCAAGGNCCCTCTTNGAACGGGACCTGGTATCATAGACTCTGATGGCCATGCACAGCCGAGGGGACTTCAGACATCAATGCCTCGCCGCTTCGACAAGTTCTGAGTANAGGACCTCATGTCCAGCTCGTTCGGGGTGCCATTGGACTCCAATGCAGTAATCCAAATCTGTTTTCTCAACAGCCTCAATCAAATTGTCATGGGAAGCCGTCGCAGAGACAAGCAGGCTTCCAGCATCCGCTACGCCTTGGTGGTGGGACGAGTTCACCATCAACGACTCACCCATCATTCGCCCTAGAAGGGAGCCCCCCCTGATTTCGACCAGATGCTCAGTTTCAGCTCCATCGAAACCTCCGTGCCCCTCATGCCCCGGCGTCGTATCCAGATGTTGATGCAAGCTACCTCCGTGCATAACACTCAGGATCTGCATGCCCCTGCAGACTCCAAGAAATGGCATATTTCTCCTCATCGCTTCGGCGATTAGCTCCATTTCAGTATTATCCTGCTCGGGAAAGAACTCCCTAGTCATAGGTCCCGGTTTTTGCCCGTAGTTACTCGGGCAGATGTCGGGACCTCCGGAGACAACCAAAGCATCCACCGAGTCCAGCAGGCCAGTCATGTCCCCTGCAGGTGGGATGATCAGGGGGGTCCCTCCTGCTTTATCCACAATTGATATGTACGCTGACGGCAATATTGCAGCGTGCCTCTCAAAATTTCCGTATTTGGTCTCTCTCATGAAGCATGTAATGCCAATAATCGGTTTCATTCAACCACCGAAGACTCTCTTTCTAGTCTGGCGTGTTTGAATGATCTCATTCCAACTATCATGAATGATATCCCAACCAGTAGCAAGAGGAGATGGGATACTATAGCAAGCAACGACATACCGCTAAAGTCTACTATCACCCTAGCACCCCCCAATGCCATTACTAGAGCTAGCACCATGCTGGCATGCATGTAGTGGTGCCTGTTGGTAGGATTGCTCTTGGAAGCAACTCCAAGCAGAAGCATCGGCAACCCGAAGAAAGCGGGAATTAGGGCAGTAAAAGATGGCGGATCTGCACTCTGGATGAAATATGCAATAATGCCCCAGGCCGATAGAATGGCACCATTCAGGATGGCCATCTGGGGCACGGTCATCCCGAACATCCGGAACTCCGAGGACATGTTGGCCGGTAACAGATCAGTTTAATGAGCTTCTCGACCGGTTGCTCTGACTCTGAAAGTTGCAATGGCCTAAGATTGCTGCCCATTGATCTCCTTGTCCTTAGCTACAATCTGCTCCCATAGAATTTCCGCAACATCCATCACTTCCATGTCCGATCCAACAGCGTCAAGTCCGTCCTTCACCATTATTGAGCAGAAAGGACACCCTACAGCGACTGTGTCGCAACCAGTTTCGGCTATCTCCTTAGCCCTGATCTCATTTACTCGCTTATCGGGATCCTCTTCCATCCACATCTGGGCACCTCCAGCACCGCAACAAAATGAATCCCTGCCACTTCTTTCAACCTCGACGTCGACCCCTCCAATGGCACTTCTGGGTTCATCAATAACGCCTCCAATTCTTCCAAGGTAGCATGGGTCGTGGAAAGTTACGCTACGACCATTTTTCTCGGGATCAGGTAGCTTACCTTCTTCTTGAAGTTTGGAAATTATCTCCGTGTGATGGAAAACCTCCAGGTCCTCACCTCCAAAGTCAGCATACTCTTTTCCAAGCGTGTGAAAGCAATGGGGGCATGAAGCAACTATCCTCTTCACCCCCAGCTCTTGGAAAGTCATCAAGTTCGTCTCAGCTAGCATTTGGAACAAGTACTCATTCCCGGCCCTTCTTGCTGGGTCACCAGAACAACCTTCTTGCATCCCCAATATCCCGACATCCAAGCCGGCTTCTTTCAATAATGAGATTGTTGAGCGAGCAACCTTTTGATTTCGCTCATCGAAGCTTGCTGCACAACCTACAAAATAGATGTATTCTGCAGGTTCTCCGATCTTAACATCAAGGTCGGCAGCCCAATCTGCCCTCTCATGCTCCCCGAATCCATATGGGTTGGAAGCCGACTCGATGTTCCCCATCGCATTATTGAGGATCTCGGGATAATCCATGGTTTCCATCATTGCATTTCGGCGCAGATCTGTGAGCTTCGGAACGTGTTCAATGTACAGTGGGCAGACATCTACGCATGCGTTACAGGTAGTGCAAGCCCAGACAGCCTCATCGGAGATCCGTTGCATCATAGTTTCTTCCGGAGTGTCTCCTGCTAGCAGAATTGGGGCATGCTCATTGGCATAGTTTCGGACATCATGTATCACCTGCATCGGGTTCAGGGCCTTTCCAGACTCGTAAGCAGGGCAAACATCCTGGCAACGAGCACAGGAGGTGCAAGACCACCCATCAATCAGCTGCCTCCAACTATATTGGGTGTATGTGCTGACTCCAAATGAGTCTATGTCCAATTCGTCAAGTGGTACTGCCTTGCCGTTTTCCCCAATCGCCAGTGGACGCATTTTCCCAACTGGCCCGGTATCGTGGAAGAAAACATTTGGAACCGCCATTACGAGATGCATGTGCTTGGAAAGCGGAATAAGAAACAGGAAAATCGANATCGCTAGCATATGGGCCCAATATGCCAAAATCACAGTNCCATCGCTAACTCCAATTTCATTGACGTAGTGCCCTATNGGNTCCCAGAAACTGTCCGGGTCATCGTTTGANTCCACAACGAATGAGGTCGTGNTAATCGTGAAAATAAGAAAGAGTATGAAATTCCCCTCGAGTTGAGATTTGCCCTTCAGTTTCTCCGGTGTAAAAATTACACGTCTTACTAGGGCACCAATGCAACCAATCAGGGCCATGAAATATCCTAGCTCAACCATTCCATTCCAAGGCCCCTTCAGTACCGCTGGGAGGATCTTTTTCGAAAATGCATTCGCAGTAGCAAGATCAAACATGTCGGTGGCTAACATCAGGAAGCCCCAGAACATCAGAACATGCATCGTTCCTGCTACCCGGTCTCTGAGAACCTTCTTCTGACCCAGCCATCCCACTATGAACTCACTCAACCTCTCTCTCCATGAATCAAATCTATGGTCCGGGGATCCAATCAATACCAGTCTAGTGGCCTTCTGAACTTGGTATGTGAAAAATCCAATGGATACCCCGCCAATCAGAAGCAGCAGATGCCAACCTTCCAAGGGCCCGTAGCTTTCCAATAGTGGATGTTCCAATCTCTTTCCCCCGTGTATCCCTTGGCCACCCACCTAAGCCCCCGCTTTCAAATAAATCGCCATTGATGAATCCCAACACTCATTGCTTCTGTGCCCAACAGCGGTGCATGATCAGCGCCTTCGCCCCGGGTAAGTGCATCCTATTCGGTGAGCATGCTGTGGTCTTTGGCCATCCCGCTGTTGCAGTAGCTGTTGACCACGGAGTCACCGTCTCGGTTTCTGAATCAAAGGATTGGGTTCTAGAGGGTAAACCATTCCTCAAAGATCGGCATCCACATATTTCTCATATTCTGGAAAATGTGTTCCAATATGATGGGGCTCCGCTTTGCATTGATATCGAAAGCTCGTTATTTTCTGCTGCGGGGATGGGTTCCTCAGCAGCTCTATCAAATGCCTTGGCCGCAGCAATTCAATGCCATTTGACACCAGATGAGCCACTGGATGGGGTAAAATTGGCTAGAATCGCGCACTCTGCAGAGGCTAGTGCACAGAAGGGTCGTGCGAGTCCGACAGATACTGCCACCAGTGCTCTCGGGGGTTGCATAGTTGTCTCGGATACTCGGGTAGATGGGACTAGGCACATTTTTGATACCGAGTTGGATACTCCTGAGGGAAAACGCCATTGGTCCGTAAGCGCCGTAGATATCCCCGAGGATTTAGAACAGTCTTGGTTGGTGATTGGCTATACTGGGGAGGGATCTTCAACAGGTTCTATGGTTGCCAAAGTTGCAGATTTAGTCTCCAAGAATCCAGAGAAAATGGGTGACTTGGAATCGATCGGGAAAATCACCAAAGCAGGATTAACCGCCCTTTCGGCGGGGAATCTGGAAGCCTTGGGCATGGCGATGGATGCCTGCCATCATAAGCTGCAGTCCCTCGAGGTTAGCAGCAACAAGCTAGATATGCTGGTTTTGGCAGCTAGGCCCCACTCACTTGGTGCTAAATTGACCGGAGCAGGAGGTGGGGGGTGCATGGTAGCTTTAACCACCGATCCAAAGAGAACCTCCGAGGCAATTGAGGTAGCAGGCGGGATCCCAATGATATCCAAACTAGGATCAGAAGGCGTCAGAATCTCATGAAAATTTTAGAATTTTGTTATAAATGGCCTTTATAAACGACCCAATAGTCGACAGCTCATGCTAAGTGACGAAGAAAGACTCACAGTCGTTAACGTGGTNGCNTCCACTAGAGTAGCCGAAGAACTCGATTTNCCAGANATCGCGATTCAGCTGAATTGCGAGTATGAACCCGAACAATTTCCGGGAGTCGTATACAGGGTCGTAGATCCAAAGCTAGCAATACTGATGTTCCGCTCGGGAAGGGCAGTTTGCACCGGCGGTAAGAATGAGGACAACATNCAGACCGGAATCGAGAGGATGATTGCCGATTTGAGATCCGCAGGGATCAAGACATGGGAGCTGAAAGACGTTGAAATTGAGGTCCAAAACATGGTTGCAACGTACTCGCTGTTTTACCCNGAGGACTATGGGGAAGTCGCCAAGATGGATGACATCAACACTAAGGTAATNGACGACGATGGCGGAATCCGAGCTGCAACTGATGAAGAGGTGGAAAACGAGGATCCTAGGATCCGGGGAATNCTGAAAGGNGAACCNCTGGCTGCACTNCCCAGGAAACTAAACCTGAACAATCTGACATTCCATTTGCCTTTTGATAAGGTGGAGTATGAGCCAGAGCAATTTCCTGGACTCATTTACAGACTCGATTACCCGAGGGTAGTGTGCCTTATTTTCGGCAGCGGCAAGATGGTGATTACCGGTGCTAGGCACAAGGATGAGATCCTAGAAGCAGTGGAGCAGATCAAAGACGAGCTCGCTGACCTCCTGTGATGCTTGACCAANGTTATTGAGTGACCAGCCCCTGTGGGTTCCATGGNTTCAGCCGCGAAAGCACTTTTCNTCGCGCTCTCGATAATCTCACCNGCCATCATTCAAGNCTCAATTTCCCAAGCCCCTCAGCAAAAACTAGGGGACGAAGATGCAATTTTTGTCTCATCTAGAAATATCAATGTTATTGATGTCCCCGAATGGAGAATCGGCGACAATTGGATGTANGACGGCTATCTTGACGTAGCCGATTTCGTAGCNTCTTCTGGAGTGNNATCCAANGTAGAAACCCTTGATGGGACTTTAGANATGACAGTAGTTGGAATCTACGAGGACTTTATTGAGGGCAATAGTAGCTTGGTTTACGAAGTCAGCTCGATAGGGCAGTACCAATCTCCAGGCCCCATTAGCATCTCAACTGACTCAATTTCCGGGAATGGCTGCCTCTATGCCGATATGGCCTCAACNGAGATNATCCGAGCATCTGATCTCGCNACTTTCAGTCAAGAGGCGACTGTAGACGTNTATTTCGATCCATTCATTTTTGGAGCGTGCTCCTCCTTCCTTAGGCAAGATATAGGAGTACTCACGGTTCTAAACACCTATTCCCCGCCATTGGAGAACTACGACTTTCCATTAAATGTCGGAGAATCTTGGAGCATGGGGTACTACCAAGAGACCAATTACAGCGGTGTTAGCGAAGTAGTAACAATCCCAAGCGATTCAAGTGACTATAATTCGACCAGTTGGGAAATAGTTAGCCAAGGGTTTTCCGGAGTCTCTTACTCTGGTTGCCAACAGTCGTATAATATCTCTAACTTCGATGACGACGGCGACTTGGTCGGTTTCAATTGGTTCTGTCCAGCAATCCGTGGAAACATCAAGAGCAAGTTCATCCAGAGTTTTGGATTCACGGCAGTACATGATTTGACATCATACACNCCTGCTAGTAGGGACGTCGAATTGTCTGTGCAGCTGGAATACCCACTCTCCCCAGTTGGGATACCAATTTCCGTTTTGGTCCATGCTTCGGACCAAGGTCAACCAAAGACGGACACAACTATTCAGTTACGTTACGAATCCTTTTCAGACGGGCTTGGCGGTTCTCAGTTCTTTCAGAACTATACCACTGATGCCAATGGCTCCTTCCAGGCAACAATAAACTCGGGCAGCTCTCCTGATNATAGCGTAGGACCAGGCGAGCTTGGAAGCCATGGCATTCTGGCATGGCTACAAAATGAAAGCATAATTGGCGCAAGATCCTTGATCATCGACCCAGATGTTCATGAAATCGACCTAGTCACTCTTTCCGAGGGAGTCTCTGTGACGAGAACCAGAGAGGGCACTACAACAGACACTAAGNCCCTCTGGATACAATGCAGTCCCGGGAGACGAAATCGTCTTTTCAGTACCCGTTCTAAANAGGGGNCTGCTATCTTCGCCACCGACGGAAATGTCGATCCTGACTCCATTCGGGTCAACAATTAATGGACTAGTACCATCATTGGGGAGCCTTGAGGAAGCCAGAATAGAGGTCAATTGGACCGTTCCGGATGACCACCCTTATGGCAATGTGTCTCTCATCTTTACCGTTGACCCATATGAGCAAATTACAGAAGATGGCAACCGAACGAACAATGCCGGCAGCTCAAGGATTTACATCGGAGCAGAACCCTCGCCATCCTTACAATTGCAAAGCGAGGTAATGACAAATGAACCATTGGTTATTGATGCCTCAGGCTCCTATGATCCAGATGGCGGTTCTTTGGATTGCCAATTTGCAATACAGAANCCAGATATGTCAGTTTCTGAATTCGATGAAGATGATTGCATCATTGAATTTGAGTGGGACGATGATGGTTCNTTTGCGGTTAATCTGTCGGTTTTGGACGATGAGAACGACTTGGCGCAAATTTCCGCTATTGTCACAGTGAAGAACAGGCCACCAGTTGTCAACCTCACTGCGGAGGCCTCGGAAGTCATCGTCTCTAACCCAATCACGTTCAAAATTTCAAATGTNAGCGATGAAGACACACAAAACCCTTCGGCCCCTGTCGATATCATTTGGAATGAGGAGTGCCAACAGGGCAGAGTGGGATTGGAATGCACAATTGTCCCGNTGACAGAAGGNCCACTCACTGCAAATGTAATGGTGACAGACGATGATGGTGCAACCACAAGCTCCTCTCACACGATAAATGTCACAAATTTGNCCCCATTCTCACCAATCGCNGAGGTCTGGATCGGCCAAGAAAGACTCTCCAAAGATGAAAGAGGGGCATATTTGATNTACGAAAATGACACAATCANACTTTATGGCCAGGCTCAAGACTCGCTAAANGACATCGACTCGCTAGCTCACCTTTGGCGACCAGACGCAGAAAACCTTCCCGATTTGAACTATTCCAGTATCGGAAAAATTAGCTCAATTAGCCATACATACAATTATTCTGGACTACAGCTGGCCACATTTATCGTTTCCGACAACGATGGTGCTAGCACCGATCTATTGGTGATTCCCATAGATGTCCTCAATGTCCCNCCTAAAATCAACCCAGTTGAGGATTTAGGGATGATTCAAGAGGATGAGGAGTTCTCAATCGAAATCAGCGTTGAAGATACTGCCAATGATATCGAGTCACTGATCTATTGTTTCGATCTAGATCCTATATCCGATGCCGATTCAGATGGGAACAAGTCAAACGATTGCGATGTCCCATCAAAACAGCTAATTCATCACTGGTCCGATGCATCCAAGTCTCCGAGCTACATAGTATTCCATGTCANGGATGATGATGGGGCATCGGCATCTACTGAAATCAGCCTCGAGGTTTACAACGCCCCACCAATCGCCATGGCTTCGGCAAGTCTGTACGAACCAATCGAGGGGGAAACTATCGTCTTGTCCGCAAACGGGACCTCTGACTCAATGGCAGATATGGATTTCCTGATCTTCCATTGGGACCTGGATACTCTTTTCGACTCAGATGGAGATGGAAACTCAGATAACGATATTGACATGGTCGGCAAGTGGGTAGAATTTGATTACGCATCAAGTGGCTTGAAACAGGTCAANCTAACAGTATACGATGAGGACTCTAGCCATACGACTTTGATGGAAATTGACGTGAAAGAGGACAAGACACGGTCAATCCCAGGATTCAATGCCATTGTTGGANTCATCTCCCTTTTGTCCGCGGCAATNATTCATCGGANTCCCCGCTCAGCANGGGGGGTCGGAAAAATCCAATTTACCGGATGAATATATCGAAGCACTCTTTGAGTAGTACACGTCGGACCGTCCGTGGTCAACCTATTCCGCCTACTTGGTCTACCAAGCCCACACTCGGCCCAGAAAAAAGGATCCAACTTCGGAAAGTTGTCCGTGGANCCNGGNCCCAANCCCGGGAATAANTTCCATGATCTGGGGGAAGTGAGGTGGTCCGAAAGAACAGGTCGAATGAAACAGCGGGCATCCCGCAGAGTGATTTACATCAGACCAGACGAACTCCACAGGGTTCCTTTGGAAGGACTTGAGCAGAATTTGTCACTGGGGGATATGGCCATAATTGACCTCACTCACCTCAATCACATGCCGAGTCAGCAGTCAGTTTGTGCTCGGAAGGTAGAGGACTTGGGCCTCTCNTCAGGCCTCCCTGTCTTCGCACTCAATCAGGAAGATACACTTTTGATGATTGCAGGGGCCATGATGAGGGTCGANACCCACAAGCATAGATTGGGCTCGGCCGTTTCAAATCCGCAATTCAAAGAGGATTGACCCGATGTACTAGTCGAGCCAAGAGTCCAATTCTCCTGCCTCGACTTCCTTTATTGCATGCTCCGTGAACTCTCTATATGCCTCCCATCTTGAAATTTCANCCTCATCCNCACCTCTNTTTTTCTTTCTGGATATCGACTCATCGGCATAAGTCACNCACTTCNCCAAGAATGCGCAGATTATCCTCTTCTTCTCTTCATTGTCCATTTTATCACTCCCGGAGAAAATCAATTAATTCATCCACATGGCCCTTGGCCCTTACGCCATAACTNGCCCAATCTAGCNTACCTTCGCTATTAATTACAAATGTCGATCTAAGTGTGCCCATGTACGTTTTTCCATACATGTTCTTCTCCCTCCATGTCCCATATAGTTCGTGTAAATCTGCGTTTTCATCAACAATCAACTGGAATGGNAGCTCATTCTTTTCTATGAATCTCTGATGTGATTTGGCATCGTCCGTTGAGACGCCCAGGACTGACCATCCACTTCCATTTAACCTGCCAAAGTTGTCCCTGAAATCGCAAGCCTGGGTAGTACATCCTGGTGTATTGTCTCTTGGATAGAAATACAATATCACCCCACTGCCATCGGAAATCAATTCCGACAGCTTCACTGATTCTCCAGATGAAACCATCGCTTCAAACTCTGGTGCATTATCGCCAATCTTCAATTCCATGCTTGCCATAACTTTCCGAATTGCTACCCACACATCAAGGCTATCATCATTCGATGAAAGCACTAAGTCTTACTGAACTAGGCCAAGCGGGAGGCTCGCTGAAACCAAAGCAAGAGTTGGCATGGCAGCTCCCCATTTCCCCCATGTTTTCACCATTGAATACCGCTTCAGCACTTTTCATCCTAGCAATTCCTCGGACTGAATACCACTCCCTTCTTCCATCTCTGGTTATTCCGTAGGTTTTGCTCCCGAAAATCACCTTTCCAAGAGGATTCTCAACCATACGAGTGAACCATAATGGCCTAGGGAAGGGAATTGGGATTGAGAATCCCCATGCCATTGAAACTTGGAGGCCCCCAGCTTCGACTAGGATTCCACCCCTGCTCCTGTCAACCTCGATATCAACAACTCTGACCTCTTCGAAATTGTAAATCCCATAAACAAAATCAGCATGTAGTTCAGAAGGAGACATCAGGACCCTACTTCCATCAGATCTCCTCCACATAATGTTGGTGAACTCGCCAAGGGGGGAATCNACCCAGTCACCAATGACCAATCTNTCCCCTCCAGAAAATCCTGAAGAAGAAATCCTACCTCTGAAAACGTCCAACTCAAACACCCATTTCCTGCGAAATACGCTTCTTCGACGCAGCCCAAGAGCAAATAGGACAAGTTGTCAGGTCGTGTCTAAGGGCAGGGCAATATTCCCGCCCAAAGAAAATGATCTGGAGGTGTCTCTTGTTCCAGGAATCCTCCGGAAATACCGCCTTGAGGTCCTTTTCTGTTTTCCTTACGTTCGATCCATCAGAAATCCCCCATCTTGCAGCCAGTCTGTGGATATGGGTATCAACTGGGAAGGCCGGAATTCCGAACGCTTGCGACATCACGACCCCTGCAGTNTTGTGACCAACGCCAGCNAGTGATTCGAGGAATTCCCAATCAGCCNCTATCTCCCCTCCCCTTTCCAAAATCTGCTCCGCCATCCTCTTCAGATTCCTCGCTTTGGTTGGGGCAAGGCCAATTTGTCTGATCCTCTCTTGGATTTCTGCTACATCCAATTCAGCCATTTTTTCTGGAGAATCCGCAATCTCAAATANNNCTGGAGTAACCTCGTTAACTTTCTTATCAGTAGTTTGAGCTGAAAGCATTACAGCAACAAGGAGGGTGTATGGGTCAGAATGTACAAGTGGAATGGGCGTTTTAGGGTAAAGCTCATCCAACTTCTCCCCAATCTTCCTGNCCTTTTCTCTGCGGCGCATCTCGTTCACCCTGTNTCAGTGCCGNCAACATCCCTCATTCCGATTATAAATCCAGCAATCATGCAACCGAAGAATGGGAAATAGCAGGACAAAAAGAGCCCATCGCTCCATTCTTCCGGACTNCCACTAACTATCCATCCNATCAGTGCTAGGAAAACTCCCGGTATTCCTGCTAGCAATGCGAAAACAGCGGCGCGGCCAACACCCATGAATGCCGCTCACCCATCACTCAGATGAAGTTTNTTTAGGTACCAAGTAACTCTTCCATCTCAAGACCNGTTTTNGTGTTCAAAACATCACCGGCCTCTAACCATCCCTTTCTCGCAATTTGGGTTCCAAACCACACATCTTTCAGCCCCATTACGTCNTGCGCATCCGGATTAATGCATATCGGAACACCTTNTTGCTTGGCGAATTTACAAAATCTCCAATCCAGATCAAGTCTGTATGGTGAAGCGTTTATTTCAACAGCTTTCAACTCGCCTTCAGAGTTCAGTTCCCCCATCCTACTCAGTACTGCATGCAAGTCAACTGGAAAACCCTCCCTGCCCTGTAGGATCCTCCCTGTCGGATGCCCCAAGATGGTAAAAGTCGGGTCCTCAATAGCAGAAATCANGGCCTCAGTGTTTTCCATCTCATCCCTTCCACGCCAGCTTCCAAGGGCATGCACACTTCCAATTGTGTGAGTCAGAGATTTACGAATGTGATCTGGGTAGTCCAGACTTCCATCGGGCATTATGTCACANTCTGACCCTTGAAATAGTCTGAAATTCAGCTTCTCGTCAGCCCATTTTTCATTATATTCCCTGATCTCTCTGCCTTGTTCCAATAGTTCATCCGCAGGCACCCCTATTTGCCTGCCNCCGATATTTAGGAACTCGGAGTGGTCGGCAATTCCGAGATATTCCCAGCCCATTGCCATGGCACCATCNGCCATCTCTCCAAGACTCGCAGTCCCGTCGGAGGCNGTCGTNTGNTTATGCAGCGACCCTCTGAGGTCCTCTGGCTCAATTAACCTGGGAAGNACCCCCTCAGTAGCCGCCTCGATCTCGCCCATGTCCTCACGTAGTTCTGGAGGTACAAATTCCATATCCAAAATTCTGTATATCTCGGATTCGTTTTTGCATTCGAGCGTGTGTTTTGCTGCTGCAATCCCAATCTTACCCTCTGCCTCTTTTTCTGGAAAAAGTCCGAACTCATTTAGCCTCAGACCTCTGTCTATTGCAGCCTGCCTCATTCTGATGTTATGCTCCTTGGAACCAGTGAAATACGCAAGAGTGAATGGAAATGACCAAGGCTCAACAATTCTGACTTGCGCATCAATTGTGGNACCGCTGTTCCTTTCAGTAAGAGCTTCTGCTAGGCCAGCATCTACCGAACCCTCAGTAAATGACGATCCAAGCAATTCTTGCTCCAGAATCAAGCTTATCTTGGAATCGCCATANCCTTTGACCTCAGCTATNCCGGGTAAAGATAGGATTTCTTGGATTATCTCTTCATGCCTATCAAGCTCGGCCCCAACTACAATGTCCAGATCTCCAATTGTCTCCCTTCTCCTCCTTGCACTACCTGCTAACTTCGCTTTCTGCACACCAGGGATTATCGCCATTCTTTCTTCAAGGGCCTTTCCATAGAGNAGTCCGATATCCATTCTGCTCCGACCTTGATATCGTCGAAAAAGCTCTATCCCTTCCAGGTACTTTTTCTCACTTTTCTTACCAAAACCCGCCAGTGGTGCAATTAACCCATCTTCACAGGCACTCTTGAGAGATTCTACAGTATCGATTCCCAGCTCATCATACAGTAACTTGGCTCTTTTCGGACCAAGACCCGGAATTCCAATCATTTCGACAAGGCCAGCTGGGACCCTCTGGTATAGCTCATCCAAACCGCCCCAGGTCCCTTCTAGCACAGCTTCAGAAACTAGCCCCCCAATGCCTTTCCCAATTCCCTTTATTTCCATCAAACGTCCTTCCAATATNACATCCAACAGATTTTCTTCCAGAGATGCAAGTGCCCGACTACCATTTTGGTATGAAATCACTCGGAATCGGTTNGCCCCATCAAGCTCCAGTAGAATGGAAACTTGTTCAAGAACGGTAACAACTTGCGATTTTGTGACAAATGGCGGCCCTTTTTCCCGGGGGCTAGGCAGACTCCANCCCTTCCCACTTGACACGGCCTTACGAAGGGGAACTAGACTTGACTCTAACGGGCATCTCCAGCCGTCCATTTTGCCAACACTGCAGTCTGCGCCATTGACAATAAGAAGGCCCAGAGAACCCAAATTGGCATTCCAAGAGTCACAATTTCACTGCTTTCCCACCACCAAAAATCCTGCGCGAGAACAAAAATGGCAACTAGGCCAATCATTGGTTTTGGAATGCTGCCAATAGAAATGACGCCTTTGAAAATCTCACCGTCATTGGAATGGNCGAATTGTACCGCAAAAAGAGTAATGATGGAGGCAATCAATGCCGGAATTACAACCGTTGGCATCGCAGGACCAATCGGTTCTATCCACCAACCGGAGAAAGCCTGGGGCTGAAGAACTGCTAGAACCACTACGGCCTCCCCCATCAGGATCGAGGAGATTACAGCCGTGCCCTCCAAAGACTCCGTCCGTAATGCCAGAAATACGGAAGGAAACAAAACTGCATACATGGAAAAGGCGAGAAGACCAAGGTCAAAGATTGACAAATCAGACCAAAGAGACAANCCCAAACCCAGAATGGCGAGTGAAGCGATCACGATCTGCCTGCTCGCNACCCCACCTNCATCCCCNCCTTGCATCAGATCGCGNGTNACTAGGGAACCAGTCGCCAGTAGNTGAGAGTCCATTGTGGACATCAGTGCAGCCAACCCAGCCACCAATATTAGGCCACCAAACCAAGCGCCCCCCGCATCGATTACCATACTCGGGAGGATGCTGTCCGAACCAGACTCCATACTGGGGTATTCCAGGTGCCCCATCGTGCCAATCAAAATCGGNGGCAAGAAAGCCAACCAGGCAACAATGGGATAGAATGTCGCCATTCTACCTATTGATTGNTCGCTATCCGCCGCACATAGCCTCTGGAATANNTGTGGNAACATGGGATCGGCAAAAAACCAAAGCAACATCGTACTGGTCCAAATCAACATCGTATAGTTTCCCTCCCTGCTAAGAAGGTTGGAAGTGGAATCAGAGGAAGCGATTTCACCCATCGCGGCATTCAGACCACCTAGGTGACCGATCACCATGCCCAGGCCAATCCAGAGTAGAAGCATGGCAATTGCTCCTTGCGCAACATCTGTGCGAACTACGGCCTTAAGTCCCCCACTGAGCGTGTATGCAATGATGAGAAAAGTTACCAATACTGAACCTACCCACTCAGGACCCCCNAAAAGGGCTGAGATCACNATTCCNGCCGCTCTAGGNTGTAGNGCCAAGTANGGGATAGTTGCGATAACAAGAATTGCCGCCATTGCAATCTGAGCATTTCGCGAACCNGTCTGCCCCCTNACTATCTCAGGNGCAGTCATTGCATTGTGNTTGAGNGANANGGCACGGACCCTTTTCCCAATCAAATACATGGAAACTGACATGAATCCGGTTCCGAATGCCATTATGGGGAGAAATGACAATCCAATTCCGTAAGCTACACCACTGGACCCGTAAACTGTAAACGCACTGAAGTTAGTTGCCGCCATGGTGATTAGCAAAACCAAACCAGACAGGCCCCTACTTGCAAGGTAGTANGACTCNTCATCGCTACTGAAGTCTCTTCGTGCCCATGCCGCAAAAATGANCATTGCGAAAACATACGCTCCTAGGACGATCCAAGCGGGATTCACGTCACTACACGGGGGTTTGCACATTATGGTGTCTTTGGAAGATGCCCTAACTCACCAAGGGAACTTGTAAACCCAAATAATGAAGTCATTCAGAATGCATTGAATCGCTAGCATCAGCGCTCCTGCAATCATGTATTCGGATCCATCTATTCCATCAAGATAAGCGCCATAAGCCAGTAGTCCAAGCATCACATTGCCTANGGANGTAAGGAACAANGTCCCAATGACGAGAACAGGNGTCCATGAGTAGTCGTTTTCAATATGGAGAATCGTACTCTCTATCCAAAGNGCAGATGGAATCAGAATTAGAGCATAGGATATCAGTAGCCTAAATGCGCCGTTTCCATCAGACTCACCCCATGGCCATCTCATGGAATCGATAGTCGAACCTTCGAACCGGAAGAAGACAATGTACCAGTAAACCAAGAAGCCAATGGCAGCAATGAACATGAANGGGACTATGTATCCCTGCCANGACTGCGGAATCCCGCCCCATAGTTCCATGGGCNTCTCCGCATGAGAAATCCCATAAGCATACGATGCTAGNACCAAAGGNCCGAAAATAAGTGTGAATGCNAGAACCAATTNGCGCGNAANNTCCATGGACNACGCAAGATGTCCTATGTCATAAAATCAAAGCCAACTACCCTTCCCTAACTGCATGTCCGAGGAGTATGAGGAGCCAGAATTTTCCCTGATCTCCAAGTTCCCCACATTCGAGATACGAAAATATCCCGGCTCCATCCAAGCTAGGGTGAGGGTAGAAGGCGAAAATTGGAGGGGTTCCACTGGCGGTTTTAGGCGAATAGCCGCATACATCTTCGGTCGAAATGAAGGCAATCAGCAGATTGCAATGACTGCACCAGTACACATTTGGAACGAAGGAGGGGGAACAAACATGGCCTTCATCATGCCATCTGGCTACTCCATGTCTGACTTGCCACGCCCGAACGACGAGGGAGTACGAATAGTCAACACAGAGGGCAGGTTTTTCGCAGCTCTTACATTCAGCGGGCTCTCCGGCAATAGGAAGGCAAATAGGNTGAAAAAACAATTGAGCGAAATGGTCANTGAGGCCGGATTCAAAACTTCAGGGGCAGCNATTCTAGCNGTGTATGACNATCCCACNTCCACACTCCCCTTCAAGAGAAGAAATGAGATTTTACTTCCNATTCAATATCGGGAAGAGAAATAAGATTGATCGAAATAGGGGAAAACAATGCAGAGGTGCGGAATTTCTGAGGTATCTTCAGCTCTTGGATCAGAGGATGTCAAACTGCTACTGTTCCTGCGCGACTCGACCGACGATGAGGCAATCAAACTCCGAAAGTTGGCCGAAGAAANGGGCATCAATGTCCGCGAAGCATCCCGAAGAGACATGTGGCGAATGGCCAGGTTGAACGATTCAAACGAACCACCCCCTGTTCTTGCACTGGTGGGACGCGATCCCGAAGCTGAGATTGACCAGATCATATCCTCCGGGGGCGTGTTGTGGCTTCTAGCTGGAGCCCGCTATCCCGTGAACATCGGATTCACAATCAGAACAGCCGAGGTCAGTGGCGCTCGTGCCGTTTTTGTTGATGGCAAACTATCNCATTCGGAGAAGAAGTCTGCCAAGAGAGCNTCAATGAAGGCTCATCGGTTCATGCCNGTTCATTGGGTCGATGGNGGAGAAATTGTTGNCTNGGCAAGAGCGGCCGGATTCAGGGTCATTTCACTCGAGGATAGTGGTGATTTNGAGCCATGGGAAGTAGATTTGACTGGCGACATCATGCTAGTGGTGGGCGGNGAGAGGGACGGCATCCCCTCNTCGATTCTGCAAGCCTCAGATTCAGTAATCAGAGTTCCAATGGCCGGCTTCGTCCCATCCTACAATCTTCAGGCACCAATGGCAGTAGTCGCAGCAGAGGCTCTACGCCAGAGGGTCCAATAGACTAGAAATCCCCCTCAAGCTCCCTGCTGATGATCATCCTCTGGATCTGGCTAGTTCCTTCGAAAATCTGGTATATCTTCGCACCACGCATCCTTCTTGCAACCGGGTACTCTTCNGAGTATCCATAACCCCCTAGCACTTGTACCGCATCCGTTGTTACTTCCATGCACATGTCCGCTGCGAACCTCTTGGCGTGCGCAGCCTTCAGNGTCGCTCGCTCTCCAGCGTCAAGCGCACTAGCAGCATTGTATGTAAGCAANCTCGCGGCCTCTATCTTTGTTGCCATGTCGGCTAGCATGAATGATATCGACTGGTGCNTGGAGATGGGCTTCCCGAAGGCCTCCCTCTGCTTGGCGTAAGCCCATGCTTCCTCCATAGCGCCCCTGGCATTNCCTACTGCAGCCGCTGCAACCGCCGGCCTNGAATGGTCGAAAGCCTTCATCGCATTCAACCAACCTCCGTTTTCTTCCCCGCCGATAAGGTTTGATTCTGGGACCCTCACACCATTGAAGCTGACACCTCTCGTATCTGAGCATCTTTGCCCCATATTGACTTCCTTTTTTCCCAACTCAATTCCGGGCGTATCAGAATCTACAATGAAGCCACTCAAACCCCCGTAACCGGATTTCTTGTCNGTGTAAGCTAGAACGAAGAACCAATCCGCGTACCCTGCACCAGATATCCACGCCTTGCTCCCATTGATGACGTATTCATCGCCTTCCTTTACGGCCTCGGTCTTCAGTGCTTGAACGTCCGAGCCAGCATCAGGCTCTGTAACGCAATAAGCNGCNAGCTTGCCTTNNGCNGTCCTGCCAAGGTACTCTTTCTTCTGCTCNTCAGTTCCTCCTGTCAGGATTGGAAANGAAGCCAGNGTGGTGTGGTATGATGCAGTTCCGAATCCGGGGTCGCCCCTTGACATCTCCTCGCAGATGATCATCTCATCTATCGATGACATCCCCGCTCCTCCGTATTCATTTGGAATGGTAACATTCAGCAAACCCAGATCATGGGCCTTAGAAATCGCCTCGAGGGGGTAAGTGCCCTCTCTGTCCCATTCTTCCGCATATGGAATTACTTCCTGATCACAGAATTCTCTGGCCATTTCACGAATCATTTCCTGCTCTTCGCTTAGACGAAAGTCAACCACACTCCATCCAATGTATGGCGCCTTACAAAATCTTCCTCTTTCGCTATATCGGCCAATAAATCCCCCAACCATACCATTCATTAGATGGAGCCCATGGGACGATCGAGTGCTAATAAACGAAAATGACCTTTTCAAAGAGTACAAGAAAATCAGGTCACCGGCCAGATTCTTGGTTTGGTCGCTTTGGAAGTTCCCCGCCTCTCGTTTCGCAGGTCTGAGGATCGACAGATTGGACAATGACGCCTGTATTGTTTCCATTCCAGGCGGCTGGAGGTCTCAGAATCCGTTCAAAAGTATGTACTGGGCAGTTCAGGGGATGGGGGCAGAATTAGCAACTGCTGGGGTCCCACTTGCAATAGTACGCTCAATACCAGAAAATGTACGCACGCTCGTCGCGGGCCAGCAGTCAAAATTCATTAAGAAGGCAAAGGGAAGGATTTCCTTCACTTGCGAGGACGGCCATCTTGCTATGGAAGCCATAGAGAGAAGCATGAAAACTGGAAAGTCAGTCAATGTTGATATTTCAGCCACTGGTCATGACGCATCGGGAGATGTGGTTTCTGAGTGGATCTTCAATTGGAACTTCCTGGTAAGTTAGGAAAGGGGTCGAGAAAGTGTTGACAACAAAGCTCACCGAACACGCAGGAGTCGAGTATCCGATCATCTGCGGTGCAATGTATCCGTGCTCCAATCCCGAACTGGTCGCCGCAGCTGCCAACGGCGGTGGAATGGCCATATTGCAACCAGTATCGTTGACGATGGTACACGGATTCGATGAACCAGACCTAAACCAGGGACTGGTGAATGGGATTAGGCACATTCGCTCGCTAACAGATAAGCCCATAGGTTTCAACGCATTGATTGAGAGGGGCAATGACCGATATTTGGATAGGATGTCCCAATGGATAGACATAGCGATTGAAGAAGGAATCAGGTTCTTTGTCACTTCACTGGGCAAACCAGATTGGGTCTGCGAAAGAGTCCATTCGAGGGGGGGATTCGTCTACCACGATGTAACCAATATGACTCATGCGATCAAGGGGATGGAGTGTGGGGTGGATGGCCTAATTTGCGTAAATGACAGAGCTGGCGGACATCTGGGCGACCAGAGTATGGAGAGAATGCACAGTGAGATGAAAGAGCTGGGCATCCCTTTGATCTGTGCTGGCGGGATAGGTAGTGAAAAGGAATTGGGCCATGCACTTGGCTTGGGATACGACGGGGTGCAGATGGGGACCAGATTCATCGCCTCAACTGAGTGCTCAATGCCTCATGAGTATAAGCAGGCAATCGTCGAATCGGGCGAGGAAGACATAGATTGGACGGTCAAACTGACAGGCGTCCCAGTTTCAGTAATCAGGACAGAATCACACAAAAGGGAGAACAATTGGATAGTCAGAAAGCTACTTTCTGGTAGGCTCAAGCACAGGACTAGGTGGCTTCTGAACACACTTTCATTCAGACGGTGGCGAAAGATGTCAAAAGGGAAAAGATCGAACAGAGACATCTGGTCTGCAGGAAAGAGTGTTGAGACCATCAACAGCATTGAATCTGCAACAACGATTATGAGAAATCTAGGAAAATCAATCGCTAGGGAATGAGTTCACACTCCGAGGTGATGGGAAAGAACTATCTTGTTTGTTGAGGTTTGTTCATTCATGAGGAAGGACACTGCTTCCCTTGTTGCAATAATGTTAGTTACGTCACTTGCCCTTTCCGGGGTTTCAGTTGCAGGTAGCGAAACACGCGAAACCCCGCCCGAGGTAATCG
>PBUX01000046.1 GCA_002728565.1 Methanobacteriota archaeon
GCATCTTGGGATCAAGTGCTGTGCTCTAGAAATGGCGGCTGCAGGTGCAAGTAGGTTCGACGCTGAGCGTTTTGGAGTGTTCTTTCGTTCCAGCCCCAGGCAATGCGATGTCCTGCTGGTAAATGGTCCGATAAGTAAGAAATTTGCGGACCCAATTGTCAGACTTTGGGAGCAGATGCCAGAGCCAAAGTGGTGTATTGCAATGGGAGAATGTGCGATCTCGGGGGGCCCTTACTTTCAATCCTACAACGTCTTAGAGGGTGTAGATACAATCATCCCAGTTGATGTTTACATTCCAGGGTGCCCACCAAGGCCTGAAGCTCTAATTGATGGCTTTGACAAGCTTAGACAGAAGATTGTCCGAATAGGAGCTCTTCCCGACGATGGTGCTCCATCATCTGGTAATCCGATTATCGTTGGAGACGACTAGGGTGTTAAAAATGGGTAGAATTGTTCCTCCGGAAACTCAGAAGAAGGCTGCTGAAGCACTGATATCGGGGGTTTCAGAAATTAGTGGCATTGAGGCTGAGATTGTTGAGAAATCAAGTGGAACAAGCACTAGAAGCACCGTTTCGATATCCTGCCCCAAGAGTGATTGGAGGGGTTTGGCTGAGATGCTGAAGGAAAAGCATGGTGTGGATTACTGCTCAATGATAACCGGAATTCATTGGCCCGATGGGGGTCCAGATAAGAACTGGGAAGTGATCTATCACTTCCTGAGAATGGGAGTGGTCGACCCCCCGATTATCGATGGGGTGGTTGAACCAATCGATACAGATCCTGAGGAGCTGGCTGGACTGCAAATTCCACTTGAGATCGAGGTTAGCATATGCATTCCTGAGACAGATGAGCCGTCATTGGCTTCAGTCCAGGATATTTGGGCTGGTGCGGATTGGAATGAAAAGGAGACCTGGGACTTAGTTGGAATTGACTTCGAGGGGCATGTTGGCATGCGAAGAGTTCTGCAGCCACATGAAACTCCGGTTGGTTTCCATCCTTTGCAAAAGCAGCACAAACTACGTTATCATGACTTCGAGGAAATGTACGATGATGCGCAGGGATTCCTTCGAAAACCTGCAGATGCTGGGAAAATAAAGTAGGTGAAATGATGGCAGAAATGTGGATTTCAATGGGCCCGCAGCATCCTATGACTCACGGGCTTTGGACTCTGAAGGTCAAGGTGGACGGGGAAACTGTGGTTGACACTGAGCCTGACCTTGGATATATTCACAGAGGTGTGGAGAAAATCTGCGAGGCGAGGGATTTTACCCAAATCACGACTTACTGCGATAGGCTCTGCTATGCAAGCGCAAACACATGGTCGCACTCTTACATTTATGCTGTAGAGGACTTGTTGGAAGTTGAAGTCCCAGAGCGAGCCGAGTACATTCGACTAATTGCAGTAGAGCTACAGAGGATAGCCTCTCATCTTATGTGGCTGGGAGCTTATGGGCCTGACATCGGGAATCTATCAATTATGGTCTGGTGCCTAAGAGAGAGGGAGATGATGATGGATCTCCTACAAGAGCTAGGTGGATCAAGGATGCACTATAATTTCCCCAGAGTTGGTGGTGTAAAGAGAGACCTTCCCCATGGATTCGCCCAGAGGGCTAAGGCGAAATTGAGTCTGTTTCTTGATAGGATTCAAGAATATGAGGCTTTATTCGATGAGAGTACAATATTCTTGGTTAGGACTCAAGGGGTTGGTTATTCCAAGCCTGAAGAGATGGTCAATCATGGAGTCTCGGGACCCAACCTAAGAGCTGGTGGCGTAAACTACGATGTTAGGAGGGCTCATCCCTATTCCGTATACAGCGAGCTGGATTGGGAGCCCCCTGTTGAACGCCCCTCGATCAAAGGGGCCGATTGTTATGACCGCTATAGGGTCAGGGTCGAAGAAATGCGAGTCAGTGCAAGAATGGTTCTAGAGGCCCTTGAGAAGATTCCAAGGGGTGCTGACACTTATCATGAGCCAGGGGATCCAGCGATCATTGGGAAGGCCCCCTCTAGGGCTCCAGAGGGTACTTCGGGCTATCACCACTTTGAGGACAGTCGAGGTGAGTCGATGTTCTATATTGCGGGTGGCGGTGAAGGACGGGGCAAACAACCATACAGAGTATCGATTAGGTCGCCCATGTTCATCACCATCCCATATGCTTCAGAGTGTATGATTGGGTACAAAGTTGCTGACATACCAGCAATTATGGGCTCCTTCGACCCCTGCATTGGAGAAACTGATAGGTGATTGAATGGCAAGTAGCGACTGGTTAGATCTAAGAGGATGGATCGAGGGTTCGGTCTCTTGGTCAATGGACAATATCCATGATCTGCTTCCTTCGGAAGACATAGATCTGCAAGCAACGATTTCCCCTCCTCCGGGAATCTGGCCAAATGATATCGTAATCGGCCCCATATTCAATCTGAAAGATGGTTTTGCAGAAATTCAACCAGCGCTTGAGGGATTTTTCAGTGCGACTTTGGTTTGTACCGTCGTTTTCACGACTCTGATGCTCACCATGCTACCTATCCCCTACATTGAGAGGAAGTTCATTGGCAGGCTGATGGATCGACTTGGCGCGACCACGACACTGAGGAGTCTTTGGGTGGGAGAAAGCGGAGTAACTGCAGGAGAATGGTGGAAACAACTACCCTTCGGAATGGGTGCTCCGATTGGCTGGCTAAATGGCCTATTGAACTCTATTTGGGGAAATGACCACTCGCTAGAGACTGTTTCAAGAGTGAATAATAGGAGTTACCATGGCTACTGGTTCCTACTTCCTGGGTTCTTCCAAGCTTTCGCTGACTTTACGAAGTTCGCGGGTAAGGAGCATATTGTTCCTCGCAATGCTGACAAAGCGGTTTACGAAGTTGCCCCAGTAATCATAATCTCCACTACTGTAATTGTATTCGCATTCATACCCTTTGGACCACACTATTACATTTCTAGTCCTGAGCTTTCCGCTATTTTCATGATGGCGATTTTCGGTGTTGCCCCCCTAGGGGTTTTCTTTGCCGGTTGGGCTTCGAACAACAAATATACTTTGATTGGAGGTATGCGCTCTGCTGCCCAACTCACTGCCTATGAAATTCCTCTATTGATTACAGTACTTGGTGTATGCGTGATTAGTGGTTCTTTCAATATTATAGAAATAGTGGACTTTCAAATCAGTGAAGGCAATATCTGGAACGTATTCATGATGCCATTGGGGGCTGCCCTTTTCCTAGTGACTATGATTGCCGAGGTGGAGAGAATTCCATTCGACATGCCCGAAGCGGAGGCTGAACTTGTTGAGGGCTGGTGGACAGAATATGGGGGACTCAGGTGGGGCTTCATGTTCATGGCAGAATACATGCGATGCTATGCCGCGTGTCTCCTTTTCGCGCTATTCTTCCTAGGTGGTTGGGAAGCTCCTTTCCAAGGAACAATGGAGTCGTTGCCAGTTATTGGAGGGCTGTTCGGGTTAATCTTCTCAATCATTCCCGGCATTGCCTGGATGCTTGGGAAGGCTTGGTTGCTGTTTGCGGTATTCGTTTGGATTCGAGCATCTCTGCACCGAGTTAGGACAGACCAGATACTGGAGTTTGGATGGCAGTGGCTTCTCCCCCTGTCGATGGTAAATCTAGCAATTGCAATTTTCTTGAGGGTTTTTGTCTGGGATGATGGTTGGGGGATCGTAGCACCTTTGGCAATGATTCTGCTTGGTGTTCTTGGATTCGTAATTCTGGTCGTTGACGAGGACAAGGAGGCTCTTGAAAGCATGAAGAGGCCGTATAGTGCTCACACAGTAGTAAAGGCTTCACCAGGTAGCCATGTTGATTCGGAGGCATTATCATGAGTTATCACCCCCATGGAACGCCGAGTCTTCGAAATCTAATTGTTAGGCCAATGTGGATCACACTGAAGACTGCACTCAGGACTGTCCCATTCCTAGGGAAGCTACGTTTTCTGAAAAACGACTATCATGGTCAAGCAGCGGACATGGTTGACGAGGAAACAAAGGGAAGAGTGGGGCCGAGCCACCCAAGTGTCGGTCAGAGTTTCTCTGCAGACAGGGAAACAAGCCAGATCATGCCTTTCGTTGAAAGGCCTGTAACGGTAATGTACCCCTATGAGAGGCTTGAGGACTTGGAACCTTGGCTGTTTGTTCCCGGGAATTACAATGGTAGAATAGGGGTGATCTGGGAAACTTGTACTGCTTGCAAGGCATGCGTTAGAGCTTGTCCGAACGACTGTTTACACATGACAAGCGAAGTGAGAGTCAACGTACTCGATATGGCAGAAGAGGGGGAGGAATGGCATGGCTATGGGGGGGAAATTGAAGCTGGTGGATTTGCTGCCAAAGCTAAGGATGGATTTGAAGAAATTGCAGAGGGATTCGATTTAGTCAATGATCATGCGGTAGCCCCTCAACAGTATGACTTCGCCGAGGTGATTGATATTACTGGAGATGTGGCGACTGTGAACTGGTCAGATGGTTCTGGAGTGGAAGAGGTTGGCTTGTCTGAGCTTAAGCCAGCAGAGCAGGATATAGTTTCGGGGAGGATCGATCTTGGCAGGTGCATGTTCTGTGGACTTTGCATGGAGGCCTGTCCGTTCGAGTCTTTCTTCATGACAAATGAGTATGATGGGATGTCTGGATTTACCAGAGAACAGCTCTGGATGGATGCAGACAGGACAAGAGTACTGCCGGCAGTTCATCAAGAGAGGGTGGACATGGAGCTTGCAAAGAGGGCCCAGAAGGAGATTGACAAGAGGGCCAGAAAGGCTGCTAAGGCTGCTAAGGTGGAGGCTTAGTATGGTGTTCAATTTTGAGACTCTTGTCTTTGTTATTGTTTCTGCAGCAGCAATAGCAGGAGCTATTGGATGCGTCTTCTCAAAACGTGTTGCACATTCTCTTCTTTGGCTAATGCTTACTTTCTTCGCTGTCGCAGGAGTGTTTTTGATGGCTCATGCGGAGATGCTAGCAGCCATACAGATCTTAGTATACCTGGGATCGGTGATGCTAGTAGTTCAATTCGGGGTTATGCTAACGAGAAGGAAGATTCAGGATGTTGAGATATAATGAGGGCACTGTCTGCAATCTCGGGAGTTGGCGTGTTCGCATTCATTCTTGTCCTACTGAGGGAAGCAATGGAACATACAATGTGGGATGTAGAAGGTTCTGCCCCTCCCACAACTCTAGAGTTTGCTAACTCGATGTTCGATGAATGGTCGATTGCTACCATGGTCCTAGGCGTCCTACTAGCCATGGCAATGGTGGGTGCCTCCTATTTGGTTCGCGATGAGAGGCTTGTAAACCTCTTATGGGACCTAGGAGATGATGCAGGTCAAGCTGCTGAGGCCCTTAGGACCGAGCGGACTCGTAAAGCTAGGAGGGTAGCAAGAGTCAAACCTACTGAGCGAGAAACTGTCGAGGATGAAAATTCAGAGGAGGAAGAGTGATGATTGAGCCTTCTTGGATCGTAGCCCTGGGTGCAATTCTGTTTGGTATTGGACTGCTTGGGACCTTCTATCACAAAAATGCGATTGTTGTTTTGATGTGCATCGAGCTAATGCTAAATGCTGCAAATCTGAATTTTGTAGCCGCTGCCTCTCATTATGGTGATGTCAATGGTTGGGTCTACACCGCGATAGCCATTGCCATTGCAGCTGCTGAGGTTGCAATAGGGCTTGCAATCCTATTGTCGATGTACAGCACACAAGAGACGATATCCCTAGAAGCAGCAAATAAGCTGAGGAATTAGTGTTAATTATGTCAGATTCAGGAAATGAGTACAAGCACCTATTACCTATTCTGCCGGCTCTTCTGATTGTTCCAATATTGTCCATAATGGGATTTGAGTCTTATGATGTTGCATATTTGATCATTCTAGCTCCATTCCTAGCTTTCCCCACCATTCTCATAATTGGTCAAATTTTCAATGGCCAAGAAANGTGGAAAGAGGATCTAAAAGAGGGNGGGGTTATCGGTTTGGGCTCACTACTCATCTCCCTCTCNGTCTCTCTCTGGGTAGTTATTGACTACTTGACCGAGTCAGTGAAGTTTCAAAGTGACTCAGTAGCGACTTGGTTCGACTGGATTTCNTTCGAAGTATTGCAATCTGACTACACGATCACGGAGTCAACTAGAGTATTGGGAGTTGGAGTCTGGATTGATTCTGTGACACTGATGCTACTGTTTGTGGCAACTTTCCTGTGCTTTCTGATTTGCTGGTTTAGTCTTGGATACATGAACACGGATCCAATAAATGAGAATCGGAATCACAGATTCTACGCCGAATTCGTNCTTTTCGCAATGGGAATGTTCGGAATGGTTCTCGCAGATAGCTTCCTCTGGCTATTCATATTCTGGGAAATAATGGGACTCTGTTCTTACCTGCTAATTGGCTTCTACTTCTGGAAGGATAGTGCGGCATCTGCAGCAAAGAAGGCCTTCCTTACTACGAGGGTTGGGGACGTTTTCCTAATGATCGGCCTCTTGATCCTCTACGACATATATGGTTCTCTAGAGTTCGCCGTAGTATTTGCCGACCCATCGTTAAATGGTACGGTGGACTCTGACAAGCTTTTCTGGGCTCTACTAATGCTATTCATCGGTGCAGTAGGGAAGTCTGCGCAGTTCCCACTGCACGTTTGGCTGCCTGATGCTATGGAAGGGCCGACCCCGGTATCAGCTCTAATTCATGCGGCAACAATGGTTAATGCAGGTCTGTACCTTGTTGCTAGAATGGTTCCATTCTTAGATGTGGGTGGCCATGGAGTGTCTGGACTGGATGAACTTGGNTTGATCATTGCATATATCGGTGGAATCACTGCATTCATGGCAGCCTCGATCGCCTTCGTTCAGAATGACATCAAAAAGGTGCTAGCATACTCAACGATGAGTCAGCTTGCCTATATTTTCACTGGATTGGGCGTATCCCTTTGGTTCTACAATCACGGTAAAACAGAGGCTGCGACCCTTGTTTTCGGGGGATCGATGTTTCATCTGTTCAACCA
Organism: Methanobacteriota archaeon; assembly: GCA_002728565.1. Lineage (GTDB taxonomy): Archaea > Thermoplasmatota > Poseidoniia > Poseidoniales > Thalassarchaeaceae > UBA36. The sequence goes on from PBUX01000046.1 coordinate 7,001, forward strand.
CGCAATGGCAAAGGGNATGCTTTTCATGGCAAGCGGATCGGTGATTCACGAGGTGCATCACGCACATGACCACCTCCATGAAGAAGAAGGTGGAGAGCACCATGATTTCGATCCTCAGGACATGAGGAACATGGGCGGACTTGCCGCAAAGATGCCTGTTACATCTACAGCGATGATGATAGGGTCAATGTCGATAATTGGAATCCCCCTCATAGGTGGATTTTGGTCAAAGGAAGCCATAGTAGCCAAGACCTGGAAAGCCTCTCTTGACTACGAGCCGATGATGATGGGGCCTGCNATCCTAGTCCTATTGACTGCTNGAATGACGGGTTTCTATATGTCTAGAATGTGGTTTATGACCTTCGCTGGTGAGNCAAAGCATGATGTCGTAAATCATGTCCATGAGTCNACGCCATGGATCAAGGAGCCACTGATCATACTTTCAGTAATCAGCGCAATAGGTGGTTTTGCCCTTTCTGTACTGGGAATTGTAAAATGGCTAGCTAAGCCATACAAGTATGGATTGGGAATTCATGAAGAGACATTAATTGATCAGGTCATATACGAGCTTGAGCATGCATTCCTTCCCGAGGATCCAAACTTGAGGATAGTTGGATGGACCACTATATTCCTCTCACTCATTGTAGGGCCGATTNTTGCTGCCAGAGTTCATGGAGGCGGGCTTAAGGATGGCGAGTCATCGAATCCTCTAGTTTCTTGGTTAGTATTTCTCTCAGGAAAGTTTGGTTCCCAGGATGTATCGGAGATGGCGAATTCTAGCCTTTCTGAAGCTCTTCAGAGGCGACTTTACTTCGATGAAGCCTATGATTGGGCCATCTCTAAGACTGTAATGCCGTTTTCTTCTTTCGCTGCTTGGTTCGACAAGCATGTTATCGATGGGGCGATCAAGCTCATCGAATCGAGCTCAGTGGTTGGTTCGATACAAATTCGTAGGATAACCACAGGAAGGGCTCGAGACTACATTCTGATGACTGCGGTTGGCGCTCTCTCGATATTTGCATTAATTTGGGGGGTTAGTGGATGATACTGACTATTCTTACTGTAGNTCCNATTGCGATTGGGCTCATTCTCCTAGCGCTTCCCGTTATGCTTCCAAGGCAAGCATCTGCTAGAGTGGAGTCGGTAAGCAGGAACATCAGCATGGGTGTGGCAATGGCTCTTTTCGCAGTCACAACTTGGGTCGGCATANTGAACACATCAGAGTTTGGTAACTCTGTTTCCAGCTGGACTGNTTTGTCTTTTGGTGACTATGTCCTCTATGAGGCCCCTATTGACCTAGTTCCCTACATTGGTGTGTCTTGGCATCTAGGTGCAGATGCTTTGTCATTCCCAATGATCTGGNTGACTGCCCTACTGATTCCAATTTCGATGCTAGTGGAGTGGGACGCCGAGAAGGGGCATTTCTTCCACCCTCTTCTGCTTCTAATGGAGGGGGCGATGATTGGTGTTTTCGTTTCACTTGATCTGTTTGTTTTCTACGTTTTCTGGGAAATGACCCTGATTCCAATGTTCTTCCTCATCCTAATGTGGGGAGGAGAGGATCGAAAGTATGCCTCTATGAAGTTCTTCATCTACACTTTCTCAGCCAGCGTCGTTATGCTGATCGGAATTCTGGTGATGTACTTCCATACAACAGACCCAACTTCGCAGACTGGTCATACATTCGACTTGTTAGTCATGCTGAATTCGGATACACTGATNCAAAGCCAGGGGCTCAGGCATTTGGTCTGGCTGACACTACTAGTTGGNTTTGCCACAAAGATGCCTAGCGTTCCAGTTCACACTTGGCTACCTGATGCTCACGTTCAGGCACCCACTGCTGGATCAATGATCTTGGCTGGAGTGATGCTTAAGATGGGCGCATATGGATTCCTTCGAGTGGCAGTTTCTGCTTTCCCTGAGTCCACAGTTGTCTTCGCCCCGTTACTTCTATTCCTTGGAATGGCTAGCTTGGTGTATGGTGCTTGGGTATGCATGGGACAAACAAATCTCAAGAGAATGGTTGCTTATTCATCAGTCTCCCACATGGGTTTGATCTTCCTAGGAATTGCTACTATGCAGCCNCTTGGGATTGCAGGCGCACTATTCATGATGTTCGCTCATGGAATAATCAGTCCTCTCCTTTTCGCAGTGGCGGGAGCATTCAAGCACCACTACCANACTCTAGAGATTGGCTCAATGAGAGGAATTGCTCACCACAGCCCATGGCTTTCCGGGCATATGATGTTGGGTTGGATGGCTAGCTTAGGTTTGCCCCTACTAGCTGGATTCGTAGCTGAGATTGCAGTGATGATTGCATTCTGGATGGCTTACGGATGGTTGGTCATACTGCCCGCCCTAACTCTGGTTATCACTGCTGTTTACTATCTTAGCTCAATGCAAAGAACCATTTTCGAATCTAATGATCCGTATCAGGGGATCCTGCCAGACACGTTGCATGGAGATCAGCCGAGAGACATAACCTGGCACGAAAATGCTGGGATGATAATCCTAGGAGGTTTGACCATTCTATTTGGAATCCTGCCTTTCTTTTTCTGGGACATGATGTCACATTGGGGTACGGAGATGGTTACAGAGCTTCTAGTGGATGCAATGATTTCTGAGGAGGTCACGCCATGAGTGAACTAAGTGAGNTTTCGGTGAGTCTGGTCTTACCAGAGCTGATAATGCTCTCTGGACTTGTCGCCTGCATACTAATCCCCAATTTAGGTGATGCCAGAATGCGTATACCGCTTACAAATTTCAGGTTCCCGACNCTNCTAGGTGGGACGAGGTTTGAGGCGACCAGGGATCCNAGAATACCAAATGCGATCGCTATCGTATGTTTCTCTTCATCGCTTGTAATTTCCNCATTCATGCTGCTAAACTCAAGCGCAGGTGACATCGGGAATGTTCTGAGGGCTGATAGCTTCAGTAGCTTAATGTCGATGGTTTTCGCTGCATCGCTTCTTCTAGCTTGTCTTGCTTCTAATCATGTAATTCCTCCAAGACCTTCGGCTGTTGCCCCCGATGATGGGGATAGCAAGGAGGAAGAGGAAGCCAAGGTAAGATCGTTGTACGACAATAGAAGGCAGGCAGACTTCTACATCTTGCTCCTAACAATGGGAATAGGAATGACCCTGATGGTCAAGGCAAATCATTTGTTTATGCTATTTGTCTNCTTAGAGCTTGCATCACTGTCCTCCTATGTCCTTGTTGGATTTCATAAGGAATCTGAATCTGGAGGGGAGGCTGGGACTAAATATTTCATTGTCGGATCGGTGGCATCTGCAGCCGGGATATACGGAATGTCNCTGCTATACCTATGGAATGGTGACCTATCAATTGGGTCGCTCGAGTCCTCTTGGGAATCCATGGGGACTGATATAGATCCTTTCGCAGCAATTGGTGTTGGCTTGATGCTGGTAGCATTTGGATTCAAAGTAGGTGCTGCGCCATTCCATCTAGCGATTCCTGATGCTTACTCTGGGGCTTCNTCNATGATTGCCGGNCTATTNGCTACGTCATCTAAGGCAATGGGATTTGCAGCATTNATGCGTATTCTTCTAGTTGTTACCATGCCAGAAACNGGTGANGCNTTTTGGTTCATCGTAATTGCAGTTATATCCGTAGTNACGATGACATGGGGNAATCTAGCGGCTATTTCCAGTGACAATCCAAAACGTATCTTCGCGTATTCGAGCGTTGCGCATGCAGGTTACATGCTGGCAGCCGTATCTGTGATTGGCACTGGTTTGGGCGATTCCAGTACGGGAGAGCTGGTTGCAACAGCGATATTGTTCCATCTTGCAATTCTTGTTCTATTCAAGCTCGGCGCATTCCTCGTTCTTTCAGTAATTGAGTCAGGAGGGGATAGTCACAAGATTGAGAGTCTGCACGGATTAGCCCGAAGAGATCCGATAATTGCTGCTTCAATGTTGATATTTGTCCTATCCCTTGCAGGTGTGCCGCCATTCTCAGGATTCCTATCCAAACTCCTAATGATCAATGGGATTGTCCATGCAACTGCTGGATCTGGNAGTTTGACCAGTAGCTTCGTATTATCTTGGGCTGGAAGNGTCGAAATTGCATTTTGGCTTGCATTTGCAGTCGTCATTAACAGCGCATTGTCATTATTCTACTACCTTAGAATAGGGCTCGTTATGTTCTTCGAGGATCAAAACAAGGGGTCGCTAGATGACGTTGGAACGCCGCTAAGAATTGCAATAGCTGTGTGTGCNCTTCTTACTATTGCACTCGGAATAGGGCCCCTGAGTCAGGTTGCATTGGACTTGGTCGGAGAGGCCGCTCTTGACCTTCTTTCATCCTAGTCTCATGCTCAAGTTCACATATGGGGCCCTTGACCGATATCCATGGCCCGCAGGGAGGAGAAGGTAGATGCAGAGCTGCTAGCTCAGNTAGAATCCGGAGGAGAACGGATCAGGGTCCCACTTCCAAACAGGAANGTGAATGAGATGTTNGCCATTGCTGATCAAATATTAGGNGGAAGGAGAGTAAGGGCAATCTGCGAAGATGGTGAAACAAGGCTATCAAGAATCCCTGGGAAAATGAGAAGGAGGCAGTGGGTTAGAGAAGGNGATCTGATAGTTCTCCAGCCTTGGGAATTTCAAGATGACAAGGCAAACGTCACAATGCGCTACACGAAGACACAGTCACTCTACCTCTCTCGCAAGGGAGTGCTTCCTGAGATAGTAGATGCCTTCGGAATGGCACAGGAAAGCGAAGAGAGGTTCGAAGAGGAGCCAGTGGAAGAACCAGAGGAAGAGATCCCAGATAATGAAGAGATCCCAGATGATTCGGAGACTGAAGAGACCCCAGTGGAAGAAGACGATATTGATTCCTTTTTTGGGTGAGAAGATGCCTCCGGGAATGGAGTCCGATGAGTATCCAGATGTTGATAGCATTATGAGCTCGGAGAGAAAGTTCGAATGGTTATCCGAACCAAAATACAGAAAGATATTCGACGAAATTGAAGACTCTATCCAAGGCGTTTTGGGCAAAGGGAGCTTTGATTGGGTCGATAAGAGGGTCTTCGATCAGGTTTTTGATAGATCTACCCTCCTTGCATTGCACAAATTAATGCAACAAGGAAGTATTCAAACAATTGACTATCCAATTGCAAGAGGTAAGGAGGCGCACGTATTCAAAGCCACTTCCCAGGAAGGCCCGCTCGCAGTGAAGATTTTCCATACCACTAACGCGGTCTTCAGAGGATTGGCCAAGTATATNGAAGGNGACCCGAGATTCTCCGGCCTATCAAGACGTCACAGAGAACTAGTGAATATCTGGGTTAGAAAGGAATTCAGGAATCTGAAAAGAATGAGGAAGCATGGAATCAGGACTCCTGAGCCTAAATCCAATCTAAAGAACGTCCTGATAATGGAGTTTATNGGGAGTGAGGGGACTCCCAGTCCGCGTCTGAAGGACATCGATATAGAGGACCCTATGGGAACATTCGATGACCTGCTTCAGATGGTCGCAGTGTTGTGGCAGACATGTGATTTGGTACATGCCGATTTCAGCGAATACAACATACTCTGGAGAGAGGGNGTTCCATGGATTATTGATGTNGGACAAGGAGTAACTACTGCGCACCCAAGTGCAAACGAGTTTCTAATTAGAGATGTAACTAGGTTGACTGAGTGGGCGAATAGACTTGGGTGCGGCGTATCTGTCGCCGAAAGCATGGTAAGAGTTCTGGATGATCCAGTACCAAAACTACCAACACTTCCTAGCGGAGATTAAAGACAATTAGGTTTTCGTGAGTATTATGGAGCATCTTTGCCGACTGCCAAAACGTAGGATAGCGGTCTTGATTGGGAAGGGCGGAGAAACNAGAAAGATGATTGAAGAGGCGATAGGCGGAAAACTTGCAATTGACTCAAAATCAGGTGANGTGTCAATAGATTGGGATGGGGATCCTGATCCGGTAAAGAGAATGAAAATCCCAGAACTGGTATCGGCGATTGGCAGGGGGATATCCCCTGANAGGGCGATCAAGCTTATCGAGGATGATGTGTTCCTACAAATGTACGATATTAGGGAATGGGTTGGTAGGAGGCCCAATCAGACTCGAAGAATGAAAGGTAGGCTTATTGGCCGAAACGGGCGTATAAGGACTCTGATCGAGGAAATATCAGGCTGTGAGATTGCAATTTTTGGTTCAACTGTANCTGTGATGGGAGATAGTGACGGACTTGCCCTNGCATCGACCGCAGTGGAAGGAATCCTTGGAGGCTCGGAACACAGCACCGTCCTTTTCGGACTAGAGCAAGACAAGAAGAGGCAAAGGCTCAGCTCAAAAAGTCTCGAGATGTTTGAAGAGAGGGGGAGATCAAGGGGGAAGACATTCGAAGAAATGGTCCCAGGACTGGCAGANGCCAGNGAAAGAAAATCCATTATTTCAGACATTTCCGACGACTCTGAGGAAGTGGACTTTCTCTCTGAAGAGGAGTGAGTGAACCGTTACCCATAAGCGAGGGTGGCGTTCCCGGGCATTTGTGTATAATCCACTTGACGAATTGTACCCATTCGAAAGATGGGCGAACAACGGAATAATGCTAGTCGCCGCAATCCTGCTGATTGGGCTGGGACTACACGAAATTGAAGTGGATAACCCGCTTTCTGATTCGCTATTCAAGTACTACATTGACCCAATAGTCGGGGAGTCATCTGGAGACTCGGGTTATAACATGGTGAATACGATGACATATGCCATAGTAATGGCATTGTTCGCGGTTTCTATTTCTGCCTGGCTAAGGGGACTTGGTATTGACCCAAGTGATGTCAGCATCCTCGCGCTACTGCCATTCATCACATGGGCAGTGTTCGGAGAGGTTGCAGAGGATGCAAAGATGTTCTCTTCTGACTTGGCCCCATATTTCGTTAGTCCGGGAATTCATTTCCAGGCAGCGTTCTGGGTTGTTTTCTCNGGCGCTCTGGCTATGTCCATTAGGGAAAATACGGAGGACNAAGCGAAAGTCCAGTCCAACATTGAATTCATGGCATCGATCATTATTCTGATGCAACTAGTGCTTTACGGGTCATCGATTTCCCAAAGTGATACGGTNGTGAGAAATGGTATTTCGCTGGTTCCGCTAATTGTGACTACATTAATCGCCCTGGNGTTCATACACCTTACTCGANCCTCTACTTCGGCTTTCAGNCCGATTCAAAAAATGGTTTACCTAGTGGGAATTGGGGGGTCATTGATTTTCTTAGGTGCTATTCTGTCTCATGCATTTCATGATCCCCCCCCATCAGAAAATCTATGGCCAATCATTGTGGTAATAGGAATACCATCAATTGTCTTTGTGATGATGTATAACTACGGAGTTCCAGCTGCAAAGGAGCTAAGTGATCATGGATTTCTAGCTGGCATATTGCCACCCGGAATGACAGAAGAGCACTACATGGAGCTAACTTCCCCTGACAAAGACCTAATTGAAAGTTTGAGAATGAGAGCTTCAATGGCTCAGCCACTGGTNTTACTAGCAGTTGCAGGGCAGATAGTAGATGGCTTAGCGACCACGATAGGTATAGATTCATTTGGCTANTCAGAGAAGCATGTGCTTTCTCAGAAGGTAATTGACCTAGGCTTAGTAATCAACGAAACATTCGGNATCGAGTATGGAGAGGGGGCGTGGGCATTCGGANTGCTCAAGATGGGTTTGGGTGCGCTGATATACTACTTCTTTGCGATTGCAAATTTTGAGCACAGACAACAGCATTTTCGAATGCTCATTGGTTTGGCGCTATTGGTAGTGGGGCTTGCCCCCGGGCTAAGGGATGTAGGTAGGCTAGCCCTAGGGGTGTAGCTACTTCCCATTCATTCAAGGGCCCTATGCCATCTGCNGGAANGAGGGACATGGACAGGCTGCCTTCGAGAGTTGACCGTGGGAGCGATGAGTTCNCATCAAGAAAACAACACAACATCGGGCTCTGTAGAGAAATGAGAGAGAGGATAGAGATCGTAAAAAATGGAGGGGATCAAAGGCATGTTGAGAGGCATCGAGAACGTGGAAAAAGGCTACCAAGAGAAAGAATAGAGCTAGTTTGTGACCCTGGATCNCCATTTCTGGAGACATCCACTTTGGCGGCATTTGAGATGTATGATGGCAAGGCTCACTCGGCTGGGGTTGTGACAGGAATTGGAGTTGTTCACGGTAAGGAGTGCATGTTTATCGCAAACGATGCAACGGTCAAGGGTGGATCATACTACCCATTGACTGTGAAAAAGCACATTAGAGCCCAGGAGATAGCTGAAGAGAACAATCTACCCTGCATTTATCTTGTAGATTCAGGGGGTGCCTTTCTTCCAATGCAAGATGAGGTTTTTCCGGATAAATTCCACTTCGGCAGGATTTTTAGAAACCAAGCGATCCTATCCAGTAGGGGNATCCCGCAGATTGCCGCTGTTCTTGGTTCTTGTACAGCGGGTGGTGCATACATCCCAGCCATGTCTGATGAATCAATAATTGTCAAAGGTAACGGAACAATTTTCCTAGCGGGTCCTCCTCTGGTAAAGGCTGCTACTGGTGAGGAGGTGACTTCACAAGATCTTGGGGGTGCAGAGGTACATACTTCGGAGTCAGGAGTGGCGGATCATTATGCAGAAGACGAAGACGAAGCATTGAGAATCGTAAGAAACATCGTGGAAAATCTGAACATTGGCCCGAAGCATNTTCTGGATTCATCAAATCCAGAAGAGCCGACCAATCCAATAGAGGATTTGATGGGTATTGTCCCGGTAGACAACAGAACACACTATGATGTTAGGGAGGTTATCTCCAGAATAGTGGATGGTTCCCGTTTTCACGAGTTTAAGCAACGATATGGAAATACATTGGTTTGCGGATTCTCTAGGATACACGGATATCCTGTGGGGATAATTGCAAACAATGGCATACTTTTTTCGGAGTCATCTCTGAAAGGGGCTCATTTCGTAGAATTGTGTGGACAGAGNGGGGTTCCATTGGTTTTCTTGCAGAACATAACTGGATTCATGGTTGGGAGGGATGCAGAGGCAGGTGGAATTGCGAAGGATGGCGCAAAGTTGGTGACTGCTGTTTCATGCGTACCTGTTCCCAAATTCACTGTTATTATCGGGGGATCGCACGGAGCGGGGAACTATGGNATGTGTGGTCGTGCCTATGATCCAAGGTTTCTGTTCATGTGGCCAAACGCGAGGATTAGTGTAATGGGCGGAGAGCAAGCAGCAAGTGTTCTATCCACAGTTGGAAAATCGGACCCACAAGAGATCCGGGACAAGTATGAATATGAAAGCAATCCATATTATTCAACAGCAAGGTTGTGGGACGATGGAGTAATTGACCCAAGAGACACTAGGGACATCTTAGGACTATGTATTTCTGCTAGCCTAAACGCCCCGATGCCAGAAACCGATTACGGAGTTTTCCGGATGTGATAGAATGCTGATGAGTGATGAAATTCCANAAACTGAGCTATGTAGCATGAATATAGATGGCNCAATTGCTAGAATCACCCTCAATAGAGTCAATTTNCACAATGCGCTGAATGTTCAGCTAATTTCCGAGCTCATCGATTTACTTGAATGGACATCTGATAGATCTGTNGGGAANATCGGCGAGCTAAANGATGAGGAANGTTCTCAATACCTAAGGATTCTAATCATTAGTTCGGAAGGTAGGCACTTCTGTGCGGGAGCTGATATCAATATGATGAAAGAGGGGGGCAGCAAAAGTCCAGAAGAAAATAGAGTCGATGCAGAGAGACTGGATGGGCTTTTCCATGGAATTTGGTCTCATCCTTGCTTCACCATTGGGTGCATCCAAGGGGTTGCTCTGGGNGGGGGAGCTGGACTAGTAGCTTGCATGGATCATTCAATTGGTGAGCCAAAGACACAGATTGCCCTTTCTGAGGCTAAATTGGGTATTTCTGCAGCCGTAATCGGCCCCTATGTATATCGAAGAGTGGGTAGTGCGCAATTTAGGAGATTGGCAATGATGGCCTCAAGGATTGGATCTGATGAAGCTCTTAGGATAGGCTTTATTGATCAAATTGCAGATTCCAAGGAGAANATGGCAGAATGCTCCGAGTCGATANTCTCAGAAGTACTGACATCAGGCCCAATGGCTGTCGAATCCGCCAAGAGAATGGTGAGTGCTCTGGATGAATGGGATGGAGATAATGCAGANCTTAGGCTTTGGACACTNGATCTTACTAGCGAGATGCGTGGCTCAGCAGAGGGCCAAGAAGGATTGTCTGCTTTCATTGAAGGTCGTAGACCATCCTGGTTTCCTGAGGACCGGGATGAGTGATATGTCTCTAGATTGGATGAGCGGATCATCTAGGCCATTCTCGAGGGTTCTAGTTGCCAATAGGGGAGAGATCGCCATCAGGGTTCTCAGGGCTGTGAATGAATCGGGCCTCACTAGTGTGGCTATCTTCTCTGATTCTGATGAGAAATCTATGCANGTGGANATTGCAGATCGTTCTGTCCACTTGCCGGGAGAGAGCCTGGAAGAAACTTATCTGAACGGCAAGGCAATTATTGAGGCGGCAATATCCAGTGAAGCTGATGCAATACACCCAGGGTATGGATTCCTCTCCGAGAGGGGGGACTTCGCCAGAGCAGTAGAGTCNGCAGGTCTCGTTTGGATTGGGCCATCCGCTGAAGCAATTGAGACAATGGGCGATAAAATTTCTGCNAGATCACTAATGATTGAGTCAGGAGTTCCTGTTATNCCGGGTGAAGAGGTGGCTATTCAGGANGGTTCTGATCACTTGGGTGCCCTTGCCTCTGCAGCGGCGAAGGTTGGTTACCCTCTTTTGCTAAAGGCAAGCGCTGGAGGTGGTGGAAAGGGTATGAGGGCTGTTTCGGAGCCAAAGTCACTACGATCAGAATTCGAAGCAGCTACCAGAGAGGCCGCTAGTTCATTCGGTGACGGTACGGTCTACATAGAGAAGCTGCTTACGGGAGCAAGACATATTGAAATTCAGGTTCTCTGCGATACTCACGGAAATTCTGTACACCTCAATGAGCGTGATTGCTCTCTCCAGAGAAGATACCAGAAAGTGATCGAAGAGGCCCCATCTCCTGCTGTCTCCGATGAATTGAGAGAGGCTATGGGNGAATCGGCTCTGAGAGCTGCAGAATCCGTTGGCTACGTTGGGGCTGGAACTGTTGAGTTCCTNCTATCAAGTAACGGCCAATTCTTCTTCCTTGAAATGAACACACGCATCCAAGTTGAGCATCCCGTTACTGAGATGATAACAGGAGTTGACATTGTGCAGAAGCAACTTGAGATTGCTGCAGGATTTGAAATAGGTCTAGATCAAAATGAGCTTTCACCCCAAGGTCATTCCATAGAGTCGAGAGTTTATGCTGAAGACCCTTGCAATGGTTTTCTTCCATCGACAGGGAAGCTTCTAGAGTGGAAAACCCCTTCTGGACCGGGAATCAGGATAGACTCAGGGGTTAGACCAGGTGATGAAGTTACAATTGATTTCGATCCGATGCTGGCCAAGCTGATTGTCCATGCACCAGACAGAAATTCAGCGATTAGGAGGATGAGTTCGGCTCTCTCAAACTTCGTTGTTTTGGGATTGAAGACAAACCTAGATTTCCTAAGATGCTCTGTTACCCACCCAATTTTCCAAGAAGGTTCTGTTGACACTGATTTTCTGAACAAAACCCCCATGGAGGAGCTTTCACCTTCAGAAACAGATGANTCGGTTCTCGTAGCAATTGCAGCTACCTGTCGTAAACTTGGANTGGGGAGAACTGCTGCTNCTANAAATGGAAATGCTGCGANTACAAATGGAAATCCCGGTGATCCATTCATGACCCTTGGCAGGTCCTTTCCTTGAGGTGATNTTGTGGAGTGGAGTGTTGGAGAGAAGAAGTCAAGANTCAAGATTTCNCTTGGAAAAAAGGAGGATNTGGTAGTACCAACTTCAATTAGCATTGACGGAATTGAAAAAGAGGCTNCNGATTTCTCATTGAAAGCAGGGGATGNTCGAGGGACAATTAATTGTGGAGCTAGAAGGTCGCAGAGAAATAGCTCATGTGGCAAATTCAGGAGATGACTGGTGGATTCATTTCAATGGGAGAACACACTTAGTCAGATTGCACGAGAAAGGGGGAATTTCTCGAAAAGAGGAGGAGGGAGGGCTTGAAGCCCCAATGCCGGGGACGGTGATTCAAATTCTGGTTAAGGAGGGTCAGAAGGTAAGGGAGGGTCAAACTCTTCTTTTGCTGGAGGCAATGAAAATGGAGCACAAGGTTACCGCGGCTAGGAACGGAGTCATCAAATCGCTAAATTTCTCAGTTGGTGACAGAGTGGAAATGGGGAGCATACTTGCTGAAATCTCTGATTGACCTACTGAGTAATAAGGAAGTAAATTATTGGATCTTATTATGAAAATATGACTTAGGGGTTGCATTATGGAATCTACTGATCAGAGGAAGATTTCTAGACGCCACGACATTGATTGGCTCAGAGTAATCCTCTTCGCACTTCTAATCTGGTTCCACTATGCAGTATTTTCACTTGATCAATTAGAGGGTGACTGGGAGAATATCGAGGGTTTCAATCTAATTCTTTTCTTCGTCATAGGAGTCATGCACCAATGGAGGCTTGCTGCTCTATTTGTCATCTCTGGAATGGGTACTGCCTTCGCATTTCGACGAAGAAATTGGAAGACTTACGTCAAGGAAAGAGTCGTCAGACTAGGATTGCCGTTGATTTTTGGAACATATGTATTATTTTTCGGAGTCTTCGAACCAGTAAAAACCACTCAGCTTCTACTGAAGATTTTTCCCGGTAGCGAAGAAATGCCTTATTGGCATCTTTGGTTCATCTACAATCTTCTGATTTATTCCCTTCTTCTGACCCCATTATTCTCACACATTAGGAAAAATGGTGATGGTCGGGTGGTTAAACTGGTTCGATCAATCCTAAATGTCCGCAATGGCCTTGGGATTTTGGTAATTCCTCCACTAATTCTAGCCCTGAATGGCATCATATTCAAGCCATGGGAATTTGGAGAGGTCGGAATGTGGTGGGAATTCCCAAGATACCTGCTTTACTTCTTATTCGGATATCTGATGATATCTGCGAATGAAGAATACTTCAGAGCAATAGACAAAATCAGGGTTCCTGTTACAATAATTACTCCAATTCTAGCAATAATCTGGTTCTTGAGCGATGAAGCGATTGCAATTCCAGATGTCATGGAGGGTGGTTGGACAAAGGAAGGTTATCCAGCATTTTCAATGGGTGCTACCCTAGCAGCGATGATACAGTCTTTTCATGCCTGGTTCTGGTGCTTACTTATCTTCAGCTGGGCCTCTAAGTTGCTAAATAAACCTAGCAAGTGGCTAGCATACCTAAACGAGGCGGTTTATCCAACATACATAGTGCATATGCACTTGACCTTCCTGCCAATAGCGTTCTTCGGAATTATTGGCTTTGGTTACTATGCTGGGATGCTATTTGGAACAGTATTGGTGATGATTGGAGTCATGGTATGCTTCGAGATTGTCCGTAGGGCGATTCTTTTTCGTCCCTTATTTGGAATCAAAGGTGGGAATACCGAGGTGCAAAGATTGTTTCCATTCAATAAAACAGAGGGAGATCATTACAAGGTGATTTTGTCATTACTTTTCCATGCATTGGCAGTAGTGATGGTGGTGACTCTGTGGACATTTTTGATAGGAGCTGGTATCCTTTCCGGCGAATAAATAGAGATTT
>PBUX01000047.1 GCA_002728565.1 Methanobacteriota archaeon
GCAAGGATCGTTAGCGTAACCGACCCTAGAATCGTTGTCACCGACCATAGTGACGTTCAGGTCGAACTCGGAGCAATCGTAAGTCGGCTGAGAGAGAACACCACCACTCTTTGCGAAGACGTACATCACGGCATTGTCATTGCCATCGTATACGTGGGTGTACTCCTCGCCAGTGGCGCTTCCTTCCCAGTCGTTCCTCTCGCCGACCCAGTCATCACCTATCTCCTCGAAGCCAGAAACGCCAAACACCATGGCCATCACGCCAATCAAGGTCATGACGCCACCAGCAATCATCACCCCCAATGCGCCCTTGTGCATGAGCCCGGGAGAAGGTGTGCGGCTTAACTTGCTTGGAAGCTCGATTACTCACCCTATGAAAACCGAGAGGCAGGTGAGGCTGGCATCTACCTCCCTGAACTCCGACATCTCGACAGTGGTAATGGAGAAACCGGCGTCCATCAGCAGCTGCCTGGTCTTCGGATAGCCATCCGACAGAATGACACGGTCGCCGTAGGCTATTGTGNTGGCAGCGTAGCCCTCTTCGCTCGGTACCCAGATCACCTCTTCCGCGAAGGACAGGTCTCCCGCTGTGAGCTGACCCTCAGCTGCGATGATGAGGCCAGGCCGGGGGCTCGAGCACACAGTGGTCAGGTGAAGAGTCGTCCCAGGGACCTCGATGAAGCGAGTGCCGAGGCCCGCCGACTCGGCATGGCTCGCGAGGAACTCGGCCCCCTCCCTGTTGGTCCTTGTAGAGAGCCCGACTAGGAAGCAGTCGTCGAAGAAAACGACGTCTCCGCCATCCAGAGTGCTACCATCGGGCATCCTCACTATCTCGAAATCGTCACTCAGGAACTCTGCCACGGAATCCTGCTCACCTCGCCGGCTCGGGTGGCCCAGGTTGGTAACTATCGCCTTCCCGTCGATCATGACCGCCGTGTCCTCGGTGAAGCTGCAGTCAGGGTAACCGTCCAGAGCCGGGAGCGTCACTACATCGGTCCCATGGGCCCTCAGGGCAGCGAAGTACGCCTCCTGGGCGCCCAAGGCCGCGGCGTAGTCCGGCGCCTTGGTGCCGAAGAACTCAGTGACAGCATCCGAGAAAAGCGGGGACACTTCCCTCGTCAGGGCCCTCCCTCTCGTTCGGTCAAACGTTCCCGGCATGGCAATGGAGCGAATAGCGCATTGATAACGGTTCGTAGAACGGAACCCCAGTGCACTATTCCGGAACCACCCCCATCAATTATGGACGGCCTGCATTCCCTGCGGACCGTGGAGGGATTGGAGGACTCCTTCGACGAGCAGGGTCGAAAGGCTAGAGCCCTCCTTCCTCCACAACGAAGAGCCGCCGAGATCGAGGTTTTCGAAGATGACTGACATCTCCGAGCTACTCGATGCAAGAAACAGGCACATCAGCAGATCGCTCTCATTGGCCCATGGCGCCCCGCTGCACATCACGAGGGGGGAGATGCAGTACCTTTTCGCCGCGGATGGGACCAGGTATCTGGATCTAGTCAACAACGTCTCTCATGTCGGTCACTGCAACCCGACGGTCGTGGAGGCGGGGCAGNTTCAGATGTCGAAGCTCAACACGAACAGCAGATACGTGTACGAGGGGCTGACGGAGTACCTGTCCAGGCTGGCATCCACTCTGCCTGACCGATTGTGCGTGGGCTTNCTAGTAAATTCCGGGAGTGAGGCCAACGANCTAGCAGTTCGACTAGCCAGGGCCCACACAAATAGGAAGGACATGGCGGTCATAGACGGAGCCTACCATGGCCACACCGGGATGCTGATCGACCTGAGCCCCTACAAATTCAGAGGGCCAGGGGGCCAGGGGAGCCCCGAGCCTTGGGTACACGTACTGCCCATACCGGACGAGTACAGAAGGGAAGGGACCCCGTTCGGCTCCGAGGCCGTCGCTGCGATCGAGGCAAAGGAGGGGCTAGCAGCGCTGATGATCGAGACGATGCTGTCATGCGCAGGCCAGATTCCCCTGCCCACCGGCTACCTGGAAGCGGTCACGGAGGCAGTCCATGCCAAGGGAGCATTGCTGATAGCAGACGAGGTCCAGGTCGGGTTCGGCAGGGTCGGCTCCCATATGTGGGCGTTCGAAGAGTCCGGCGTAGAGCCGGACATCGTCGTGATGGGCAAGCCAATGGGCAACGGNCACCCCATGGGGGCGGTGTTCACAACCCATGAGATAGCGGCGGCACTCGGAGAAATGGAGTTCTTCAGCACATTCGGGGGCAACCCGGTTTCCTGCGCTATAGGGATGGCAGTTCTCGACGTCATAGAAAANGACGANCTNATGGAGAGGGCAAGGAGGCTCGGAGACAGACTGGCAGAGGGNCTGACCGAGCTGAAGCAAACCCACGACATCATAGGCGACGTCAGAGGAAGGGGACTGTTCCTGGGCTTCGAGATGGTCAGGGACCGCGAGAGCAAGGAGCCCGCCTCGGACGAGGCCCTCTCTCTGGTAGATGGGATGAGGGAAAGGGGCGTGCTCCTAAGCACGGACGGGCCTATGCGCAACGTGATCAAGATCAAGCCACCCATGGTGCTAAACGAGGACGACATCGATGAGACGTTATCCAAAATAGGGCACCTCCTCTCCTAACCCCAGTCATCACCTTTTGCAGGGTTTTGCAGCCTTTTCCGAGCATTTTATCCAGAACACCATATGCTTTTGCAAGCCATCTCGTTGCAAGGTGACAAGAATGGAGCCAACGATAAACGAGGAAAACAAGCACAAGGCAAGGCCGTTCACTGCAGGCGTAGTCGCTCTAGCGGCTTTCTCCCTCCTGGCAGGAGCGTCGGTCAGCGCCGCACTAGTTGACTATGCAGCGCCAGAGTACGCTGAGGAAGACCCCTTCGTGGGGGCNGTCGATGACCTAACGGGAGAGGACACTTGGGAGGCGAAGGACTCCGAAAAGGCCGACAAAGGCCCGAGAGCGCTCGTTGGCAAAGTCATGAAGCATAGGATAAACAAGGCCATGGAGGACAGGGAGGAGCACCTCGAGAAGAGGATCGACATCAACACCAACCTAATCGCAGCCTTCCAATTCTGCCTCGACAGCGCGGACTGCACAGCAGATGACGANTCCCTATCCGTGATGATCGAGAAGCTAAACTGGGCCGTTGGCGGGATGCAGGCCAAGTTAGACGGGACCGACTACGTGGATGACGAGGTCAAGGCAGACAAGACCGACGACTATCAGATTTGCATAAGGGAAGAAAATGGCGTTGTTTACTATGATTGTGAGGACGCGGAATTCAAGGACTGGGACGAGAGAAAGCANTGGGACGAGACCAAGAGGATGGATTTCGCAGATGAGAAGATCACCCAGCTCGCCGCCGCCCAGGAGGCAATTTCCTTCTGCATGGAGAGCGAGGATTGCATGGCCGACTCAGAGACAATAGGAATTGCACTAAGGCACATGATCGCTCGTGCAGAGCACCACAGGGAGTGCGCAGACGATTTCAGGTGCCACAGGGACCATGACGAGAGACAGGGATTCCGAGGCCGAATGGGCGGGGCCCTTTGCAAGATGATAGACAGGTGCGAGGACCAGGGACATCCGCTTCCAGCACCCCATCACAAAGAGGTTACCCAGGAGATGTGCGAGTCCAGGATGGGAGTCTGGACAGAGGCCGCAGACCGCGGTGAAGGCGTATTCTACTGCGACTACCCCGAAAAGAGCTCAGATGAGAGCTCAGATGAGAGCTCAGATGAGAGATCAGACGAGAGCTCCGAAGAATCAGCCCGATGAAGCGAATAAAGAGCCAGTAACCAAAGCGCCAACATTCACAACAGTGAATGCGACGCGTAGGTCATGGCTATCGACCCGGAGAGCCCTCCAATGGACAGACCGGCTAGAATCACCCTTTCTTTAGGGGCGTTCATGATGCTCCTCCTCATTGCAGTGCCATTCGCCTTGGAGTCCGACTCAGAAGGGGGATACTTTGCGTCCTATCTGATTTACTCACTTTTTCTGACCAGCGTGGGAGTGATTATCGGGGTATCACTAACCTGGGTCAAGGACCCAGGACGGGCAAAAGAACCCCTGGATGAAGTGACTACACCTCGCAACCCCATGCTCTCAGGGGACCAGAAGCAGGTAGTGGCTATACTTTCGGAGAACTCCGGCTCGATGTGGCAGTCAGAGCTAGTCAGTCAAACCGGCTTCACGGACTCCAAGGCAAGCCGCGTGCTCTCGAGGATGGAGGCAGAAGGTCACATTAGGAGGGTCAGGGACGGAATGAGCAAGAGGGTCGAACTAACAAGGAGCGAGATGAATGGGTGATATGGACAATGGAAACAGCCGTTTGGGGCTGGTGGCAATCGTTGGGATCTTGATAATTCTCGTGTCATCAAGATTGCTGGTCATCATGGAGTCATCCCTCAACGAGGGACGGGGCCCAGAGCTAGACCAAGAGGCCCCCACAGCAGTAATCCTTCTATTGGTACTAATTCTGACCATGTCATACCTGCTGCTCTCCCACTTCTCCAAAGGCTTCCCAGAGAAGGCCGTTGGCAATAGGTCACTCTGGGCCTTGGCCCTGACGATGTTCTTGATCGGCATGATCATCGAGCCAATTCTTCCTAGGCCGACCCAGCTATTCGANTCTGANGCAGCTGGAATCTTGCTGATCATCGTCCCGATCGCCATGATCGTCGCGATGTTCGTCCCCTNCGGGGCCAATGAACCGCAAAAAGCCCCACTGGAAGAAGAGTAGTCTGGGGCTAAACGAATCGATTTTATCCGTAGCTCAAGCGTAGCGTAAACATGGAGCAAACACACAGGGACCGAAGACTGGAGACGCTCCTTCAGAATGCATTGGATGATGGCAAGGACGTCTGGGCAGTAGGCGACATACATGGCTGTAAATCCGCATTCGAGGAGCTCCTTGCAACTCTTCGGCTCTCTGAAGGAGACCAGGTTGTTTGTCTCGGGGACCTCATAGACAGGGGACCGGACAGCCAGGGAGTTCTGCAAATCGTCAGGGATGGCAAAAACATACATTCCCTGAAGGGCAACCATGAGGCCATAATGTCCAGAGCACTAAGAGACCCTTCGAGTCGAAAGATGGACTTCTGGCTCAGGGTAGGGGGGAGGGAAACACTCGAGTCAATGGACTCCGACATAACCAATCGACTTGGAAAGGCCTCAGAATGGATGGCCTTCACAGACAGCCTCCCGTCCGAGGTGGTGCTCGACGCCTTCCGCCTAGTTCACGCAGGCTACGACGTCGACCTGCCCCTTGAAGATCAGAGTGACAAAGAGCGACTATCATCGAGATCGGTATTCCTGGCCAAAACACCACTGGATCCTGAGAGNCAAATAATCTGCGGCCACACACCCGTTCAGAAACTAGGGGATTTCGGCCTAAGTACCGTGGAAGAGGGAGTGTGGTTCAGCGACGTCAGACTAACCGATGGGAGACCGTCAACGGTGCTCGTAGATACCGGGGCGGTGCTAAAATCAGGGGTCAACCGCCCAAGACTGTCTGCCTATAGCCTAAGCACAGGCCAAGTTTTAGACGTCTAGCTACCAACCAAGGAGTAGTCATCTGACAGCGGCGTAGCGCCAGTCTCTGTGGCGATAATCCTGCCATCCTTGAAGCGGTGGAAAGAGAGGACTGCCTCGGAAGTCGACCCATTTGAGAAGTGAGCGATCGAGTGCTCGACCCCAACCTCGTCGTTCTCATAGAGAATCCTATGGCCCTCTGTGCTAACCGCATCGGTCCCAGCGAAAGCCAAAACGTCCCCCTTNCCCATCACAGCGTCACCAACGTGGGGCGTGAATGTGAATTCGTCATGCAGGATCGAGTCAAGTGCCTCGACGTCTCCGGCTTCAAAGGCGGTTTGGTATGCGGCTAGTATGGACATGGCCGACCGACAAGCCACCACTGTATAACTCGATTCCTCCACAGGCACTGTATTTTGCTGTGCAAAATGATGCTATGTCAGAAGACCCTGGTACGCGTAAAATCCAATCACAGATACCAGAAGCGCAACCCTAGTCATACGCGAAAAGGCACCTCCAAAGGGAAGAAGAAAACCGGAAGTACCACTTCCCCGGTAAAGCACTAGGCCAATTTGCAAGAACAAAATACCAANTACGAGAAGGGTAGCACCAGCCATTTGGGCTACCACATAACCGTCGAACAGCCAAAAGAATCCAACTAGCGACATGGAACCGCCGATAAAAATCATGATCGCGCCTATTGCCTCTGAGACCGAGGCCGTCGAAGACTCGGTGGAGCCCNCTCCCTCGTTTTCTGGCTTGGCGGCCGTTACACTANGATCGGTGCCCCCCTCATCCCGGTGACGCAAGCAGACTCCAGATGTCCTGAACTCCAGGGCATTGCACCCCTCTATGGCGCACTTCCTCTCGCCCACATGATGTGTGCACCCCCCCGACCTGATAAACTAGCCTCGGCAACCTTCGTTGGTCAACCGTCACCAAACTGGGTCTTGACCCGTGACCATGGAGATCAGAAGCCCTATCACAAGGGAAATGAAGAACCAAGTCGGGACTCCGAGTAGCAAACCGACAATGAATGGCTTCATGTCGCCCACCCTCAGTTGACGAACTAACGCTCCGATGAAGATGAATAGCAGGGCAAACAAAGGGAACAGATAAACAGCAATCGCAAACACCGACCTACCAAACGGCTCTTCTGCAATAAAGAAGAAGCTCACCAACAGCAGGAGCGCGCTGATCGCGAGCCCGCCCAACTGCGTACCCTTCCACCAANTCTCGGGCATGGCCCTGGATNATTGTCCTCATTATTACCTGTGTGTTAANATCCTAAGCATATTGAACGATTCACGGGCGAAGCCTACTGACTCACCTCGCCAAGCTGGGACGCCATCCAGCCCTCGACTATCTCCCGCCTCTCCACCGAGTCGACTCGTGATGTATGGGGCATGCCGACTACGTGGATCTCAGCGACATCNGAAAGGTGCCTCCTTGCGAGATCGAAGTGCTCCATCCCAAGCACCTCGTCCTCCTTGGCCTGGACCAGCAGNGTCGGNACGCTNGGTATCCCTATGTACGGAAGCTCNGCATTGGCGTATCTGATGTTCAGATCGGGGTGAATGCGCTCGTGCTCCCTTCTGAGGATGTGCCGAACCCACGGCTTTGCCAAAACCGCCCTGCCTGGGAGCTTGCCGTCGATGATTTTGGGGAAGGAGGTGGCAGGGGACTCTAGGACGATCCCCCTCAGAGAGTCAGCCCACCACCCAGATGCGTGCGAAGAGAGACGAATGGCAAGCAGCCCACCCATCGAGTGCCCATAAATCCACAATCTCTTGGGTGTGAATCCTAGGGCATCCGGAGCGTGGTTCAGCAGACCTTCGAGGTCGGTCAGCACTTTCAGTAGGGTCCAGTCGTGCCTCCTCCCTTGCGCGCCGAAACCTCGCTGGTCCAGGCTAATCACGTTCACACCAAGGCCATGCAGGTGTATGGCCCTGGACTCCCCCCTCGAAAGCCTAGAGCTGTATCCGTGAAGGTACAGCACCAAGTCTTCGCTAGCCTCTTCGGACTCCATGAGGAAGGCCTTCAGGGTCTCGTTCCCCCATCCGTGGAATGTGAATGGTTTCCAACCCGGATTGATGGGCTCGACAGAACTCTGCCTTCGAGTGACGAAAACCGACTGGTACACCCTCCAATAGACAAGGAACCAGGCCACGAACGGAGCGGTAACTCCGAGTGCCAGCCAGTAGGCCCTGTTGGATGCGATACCGGGGATCAGTACAAGCGCGAGAATCTCCCCGGCCAGAACTGCCATGAGGACTCCAGGAATCGTCGGCCACCAGCTAATCGGAGTTGATTGATAGGAAGAGGAGCGCCCCTTCACTAGGCTCTGCCCCTCTTTGCCGCTCTCCGAAATCAGAACATCGCCTCCGGGTACTCCATCATCGGACCGGGCCCCGATTGGATCTTCGCAGCAAGCCCAAGGGTCTCAGGGAATATCCTGTTGAAGAAGAAGCGAGCGCTAGCAAGCTTTGCGTCATAGAAAGGCTCTCCCTTCCGCTTTAGGCAGATCTTCGCTATTCTGGCCCACATGTAAGCCAGGAGGACGTTTCCGAAGTACCGGCAGTAATCCGTCGCTCCCGCCGCTAGGAAGTGAGGGTCGGCCATTCCCTCTCCCACCATTAGAAGCGTGATCTGCTGTAGACCCCTTGCCCCTTGGTGCAGGGGCCTGTTGAACTCGGCCATCTCTTCGTCATCCCTGTTCTCCTCGATGAAATCAGTCAGCGGCCACATTAGGTATCGCAGGTTCCTCCCGAACCCCTGCGTTACCTTGCGGCCAGCAAGGTCGAGGGCCTGTATACCGTTCGTCCCCTCCCAGATTTTGGATATCCGCACGTCCCTGTAGAATTGCTCGACACCGTACTCGGAGCAGTACCCAGCCCCGCCCATTACTTGCATGCAGGTACTTGCAGTCTCACACCCGAGGTCCGTGAAGTGAGCTTTCACTATGGGCGTGAACATCGCCACAAGTCCCTCGGCCGGCTCGGATACATCGGGGTCGTCACTACGCATCTGATCGAGAAGGATCCCTGTCCATGCAGCTAGAGCCCTGCAACCCTCGTTGTTCACCTTGGACTCCAGAAGCATGCGCCTCACGTCCGGGTGGACTAGGATGTTGTCGGCCGCTTCGTTGGGGCTCCTTGCCCCCTTCAGGTCCCTTCCCTGCCTTCGGTCCTTGGACCAATTCAGAGCGTTTTGGTATGCTATCTCACCCAGACCGAGACCCATCATACCAGTCGCTAACCTCTCTCTGTTCATCATCTCGAACATCAATGGCATGCCCTCGTGGAGCGGCCCGACCAGCCATCCCACGCTCTCGTCGAAATTCATGACGCAAGTAGGGCTAGCGTGCAACCCCATCTTCTCCTCGCTACCCGAGCAAGACACGCCATTGACAGAATCACTGAGGTCGTGAGTAATCTCCGAGAGGGACCCATCCCCCCATTGCTTTGGTAGGTACTTGGGAACTAGGAAGAGCGAGATTCCCTTGGTGCCCTCTGGGCCACCAGGAACTTTGGCCAGAACTAGGTGAACTATGTTGTCCGTCATGTCATGCTCGCCGTAGGTGATGAAGATCTTGGTCCCGGATATCCGGTAGGTTCCGTCCTCATTCGGATCCGCTCTGGTGGAGATGATGCCCAGGTCAGTCCCCGCGTGGGGCTCTGTGAGGCACATCGTCCCAGCCCACTCGCCTGTAGCTAGATTGCCTGCGTAGTAGTCAACGAGCTCGCTGACACCATGCTCTGCCAGAACCTCGTAGACCCCGGTGGTAAGTGCAGGCAGGACGCTCAGTGACATGCAGGTAGACGTTCCGAACTCCGCCCAAGTCACCGCTTGGAATAAGGTCGGAGCTCCCATTCCACCGTGTTCAGGCTTGCTTGAAGTCGCGAACCAACCCTCTTCGACGCCCCTCTTGTAGGCATCCTTGAATTCCTCGGGCATCGAGATCTTACCGTCCTCGAATCTGAGCCCTTTCCTGTCTCCGATCTCGTTGATGGGAAGCCAGACCTCCTTGACGTGAGTGCCCCACCCCTCCATTAGCATGGATAGGAAATCCCAGTCGAAGTCATCGAAGCCAAGCCCCTCGATGGAGCCGACTGCGTCGAACACCTCGTTGAATAGGAACTCGTAGTCTCGAGAAGGAGGGTCCCAGTCTACCAAATCATCACCTCAGTTCCTCAGTGGCTTGCCGTGCTCCAGCATGTGCTCCATCCTAGCGAGGGTGTCCTCTTGCCTGCCCAGCCTCCCTATCGAGGCCCTTTCCAAGGCTAGGAGATCATCCTCACTGATCTCGTCGAGAATGTCCGTGCTGCCTCCGGACAGTATTTCCGCGAGCTCCGAGGTTACCACTACGTCGTGGGGCGTAGCCCTACCCGAGAGGGCCAGATCGGAAACCGCCATGTCAAGTGCCAGCCTAGCTGTCCGTCCTGGTAGGTTGTAGGTCCTTGGCTCCGGTGGGCTGTACCCATCAATTAGCTCCAAGGCCCGTTCCTTTGCATCGGACAGCAAGCGATCGCGGTTCATCGTAATCCTATCTTCCGGACCTAGGAACCCCATTGATCGGGCCTGATCAGCCGATTTCGCCACCTGCGCAGTGCCGATTATCTCGAAGGCCTTCAAAATCGGGCCCATCGGGCCGCCCGTTGCGATTCCGAAGTCCCTCAGCCTCCCAAGCAGCTCCTTGCAACCCCCCCATGCGGGGACGATACCGACACCGACCTCTACCAGCCCGATGTACGACTCGGAGTGCGACTGTATAGCATCACAGTGCATCAGCACCTCTGCACCGCCACCAAGGCACAATCCCGCGGATGCGCCTACGACAGGGACCTTGCAGTACTTTAGCGCCTTGTAGGCAAGCTGACCCGCCTCTATGAAGCCCTCGACCTCTTTCCATGCGGCCAGATTCACTGCGAAAAGAACCAGTCCGAGATTCGCTCCAGCCGAGAAGTTAGCCCCGTCGTTTCCGATCACGATTCCCTTCCAGCCGTCTGCCTCCGCCAGTCTTACTGCCTCGGACAGCATCTCGATAATCATCGGATCGACTGCATTCATCTTCGAGTGGTACTCGACGAGCAATATCCCATCCCCCATGTCCCAGATGCTCGCCGACCCGTTCCTTCTCAGCGGCTTCCCCCTTCTCCTCAGGTCGGCAACAGTGATTGTGGAGTCCGGCCTGTCCACAGGTACAAAGGACCCATCTGGGCATAGGCGCAATATTTCGCCTTCTTCCATTGAGTAGAAAGACCCCTTCTTGCTCCCCATCCTCAGGAATGCCGGCACATCTGATCCGCTATCTTCCAGTCGCTCGACGACGCTTGAAGCGCCAATGGAATCGATCATCTCGAACGGCCCCTTCTTCCAATTGTATCCAACCCTCATCGCGCTGTCGATAGCGTAGAAGTCATCGCTCACCTCTGGTACGATGCTAGCAGCGTATGCCAGGGTCTCGAGCAGCACCTCTGCCACGAAAGATGAGCCCTTGTCAGAGCACTCCAGAAGCTTGCTAATCCCCTGTTTTCCAAGTTTTGCGGAGGGGAATCCGGCTCTTCTATCCGCTGGCGCGTACTCTCCGGTCTTAAGGTCACGAGCCTCCTTTACTCGCCCGCCATTTTCAGTGTTCAGGCGATAGAATCCGCCCTTTCCCTTTCTTCCCGTGTAGCCCTCAGCTATCATTTGATCAATCAGATCGCCACCCGTTCCGGCAATTTGATGCAGGGGGTCAGCTGGATCCAGATGCTCAAGCATGCTTGACATGACATGAGGGATCAAGTCAATCCCGACTAGGTCCATGAGACCGAACACTGCAGTCTTAGGAACTCCGATAGGCCGCCCGAGCATGGCATCCGCCTGTTCGACAGTAAGGTCGTGATCGATTGTAGCCTTGAGGGCCCTTTGGATGAAGAAGACACCTAGCCTATTTCCGATGAATCCCGGAGTATCGTTGCAATTCACCACCCTCTTGCCGAGACGGACGTCTGCAAAGTCGGAAAAGCGGGAGATCACCTCATCATCGACCTCTTTGCCCGATACCACCTCTAGAAGTGGTAGGTATCTTGGTGGGTTGAAGAAGTGTGTAATTAGGAAACGGCTTGCGACACCAATCGGCATGCCATCTGTCAGGGATGAGCGAGGCAAAGTCGAAGTGTTGGAAGAAAGTATGGTTTTGGGGCCTAGGTGCTCAGCGATCCTGGAGTAAAGTGAGCGTTTGACTCCGAGGTCTTCTATGACAACCTCAATGACCCAGTCGTAGTCTTCAATGAGGTGGAGGTCGTCCTCTAAATTCCCAGGTGTTATCCGATCTGCAAATGAACGTTTCATCAGCATCTCTGGATCCGATTTGTGCATTTTTTCCTTGGCGATCCTAGCTAGGCAGTCGCGGTCTACAGCTTCTTCAGGAACTACATCTAGAAGAAGTACATCGCAACCGGCGTTGGCGCATTGCGCTGCAATCCCAGCACCCATTACGCCACTGCCAATTACTGCCACCCGAAATATGCAAGCATCCTCTGTGGAGACGACTTTCGCCTTTGTAGACGGACGCCCTTCTGAAGCCATCAATAGCTCGGAGCCGACCATCATTATTCCTCACTCATACCGCTCTAGCACGGTCGCGATCCCCTGTCCCCCGCCTATGCACATTGTCGCAAGAGCGCGAGTCGCCCCGTTTTTCTGTAGCAGACTAGCTGCCTTGCCGGTGATCCTAGCCCCACTGGCACCCAGTGGGTGGCCCAAGGCGATTGCACCACCCTCGACGTTGACCTTAGCAGAGTCAAGGCCGAGCTCACGAATAACCGCCAGGGACTGAGCTGCGAATGCCTCGTTCAGCTCAACGATTTCGATGTCATCAATGGTAAGTCCAGCTCGATCAAGGGCCGTCCTCGTTGCTTCTACCGGCCCAATGCCCATTATTTCTGGCGCGCAGCCGCTGACGGCAGTCGATAGGATACGAGCAAGGGGGGTGAGACCATTCTCCTTAGCGAAGCCCTCAGTGCAAACAAGAACAAAGGCTGCTCCGTCGGTGAGGGGGGATGATGTGCCCGCCGTCACGCTCCCGTCAGAGTCGAAAGCGGGACGAAGTCTTGCTAGGGACTCTAGGTCGGTCTCGGGCCTTATGCAACCGTCTTCATTCACAACACCGTACTCGGTCTCTATTTCAACTACCTCTTGTGAGAAAGATCCGTCGGATTTGGCCCTCTCGGCTCGAGAGTGACTCTCTACTGCGAAGGCCTCCTGATCAGTTCGGTCAATGCCGTACTTCTTGGCTAGGTTTTCGGCTGTAATGCCCATGGAGGTGAAAGCCTCTGGATAGCCCTCGATCAGCGTTGGGTTAGGCATGGGGTTGAAACCCGTCATAGGCACCCTGGACATGGATTCGACGCCTCCTGCAATGAAGGCGTCCCCAGCTCCCAATGCTATCCGACCGGCTGCGTCATGAATGGCCTGCATGCTAGATCCGCAGAAACGATTGATGGTGACCCCAGGCACAGTCTCTGGCAAGTCGGTAAGGAATGTTATCATTCTAGCGAGATTGAAACCCTGCTCTCCTTCCGGAAACGCAGTCCCGACAATGATGTCTTCAATCAGGCTCGGGTCTATTTCCAGTTCGGCAATTAGGGAGTTAACCACGATTGCGGCCAGGTCATCTGCTCTAGTCCTTGAAAGAGCGCCCTTGCTTGCCCTCGTGAAAGGCGATCTAGCGTATCCGGCAATTACAGATTGCATGACTATAATCGCGCATTTCGATTTAGATAAACTATCAAGTGAGTAGGTTTACTTCTCGTAGTGCATTTGATATCAGGTATCAAGGATAACACTGGCTACATGTGGCTGATTATCGCTTCGCCGAACTCGGAGCACTTGAGCAGTTGCGCGCCATCCATTAACCTCTGGAAGTCGTAGGTCACAGTGCCATCAGATATTGCCCCCTCCATGCCCTTGACGATTAGGTCGGCAACCTCATTCCAACCAATGTGCCTCATCATCATCTCAGCTGAAAGAATTAGGCTGCCTGGGTTGACCTTGTCCTGCCCTGCATACTTTGGAGCAGTACCATGGGTCGCCTCGAATATGGCTACCCCAGTGTCATAGTTGATGTTCGCGCCCGGTGCAATGCCAATACCCCCTACTTGCGCGGCAAGCGCATCTGAGATGTAATCGCCGTTTAGGTTCATGGTCGTTAGGACATCATACTCCTCAGGCCGCGTGAGAACCTGCTGCAGCATTGCATCGGCAATCACGTCCTTTATGGTGATTGTTCGACCAGTGGAAGGATTCTGGATGGTGCACCAAGGCCCACCATCTAACTCCACTGCTCCGAATTCTTCCTTCGCTATCTGGTAACCCCAATCCCTGAAACCTCCTTCCGTGAACTTCATGATGTTTCCTTTGTGGACTAGTGTGACGTTGCTCCTGTCCGCGCTAATTGCGTATTGAATGGCCGCCCGAACTATTCTTGCAGTGCCCTCTTTGCTGATTGGCTTAATTCCAATCCCAGAGGTTTCGGGGAACCGGATTTTATCGACGCCCATTTCTTCTTTTAGGAAATCGATCACCTTCCTGGCCTCGGAGCTTTCGGCCTCCCACTCTATGCCAGCATAGACGTCCTCACTATTTTCCCTGAAAATTATCATATCCACCGCATCAGGATTTTTCACAGGGCTTGGCGTACCTGAGTACCACCTTACAGGCCTGACACAAGCGTATAGGTCCAGTTGCTGACGCAAAGCGACATTGAGGCTGCGTATGCCACCACCAACGGGGGTAGTGAGCGGCCCTTTGATGGAGACCAGCCCCTCTCGCATGGCCTGCTTCGTTTGTTCTGGCAGCCACTCACCGGTCGCATCGAAGGCCTTCTGCCCAGCTAAAACCTCATTCCAGTGGATCCTCTTTGCTCCACCATATGCCACCTCTACTGCGGAGTCAACAACTCGCATCATTACCGGCGTTATGTCAACGCCTATCCCATCACCCTCGATGTAGTGAATCTCCGGATTATCTGGAACTTGTAAAACACCACTCGAAATTGTAATTCCAGTCCCTCGCGCCATGGTTCTCGTGCTGCCGATTCGCCCGACATTGATGAAGCCAACCCTTCAAGGATAGCACTCCTTCTCGCGGACCATGAACGGAGAGGTGAGCTGGACAGAGGGAGGAGGCTATGTTGGCAAGACGGGAGGCGGCAAGACATTTGGCATATACGGCCCTGAAGCACCCTCTCCGATGGAGATGGTCCTCCATAGCCATGCTGCTTGCTCCTTGATCGATGTCATTGATGGTCTCAAGGATAGGATTGACAACGTTGAGTATGCAACGGTGGAAGTGGAAGCAGATAGGGCGGATCAAGCCCCACGGGTGTTCACGGGGATTAGGTTTCGATATATCGTCAAGGGAGATGTCCCAGAGCTACTAGTACGTCGATTAATTGAGAGCAGCCATCAGAATTACTGCAGCGTTGGCATAATGATAACCGGTTCTGGGGCATCATTAGAATGGGAACTTGAGATGCTCTGATTTCACATCCGACCATGAATCGGAAAAGCGCTTTTTTTGACAATTTTTAACCAATTATTACCCACTTCTTCCTCAATCATTAAACACCCCCCATTCGGAAGCGCAACTCCCTTGCACAAGGCGGGGCCAATCCGACCGACAGTGATGAATGGGAGAGAGAATGATGCAGACCAAAGTAAAGACGACCCAGGAAACAGCTGATGGTGAGGGCGGCCTAGTAATCGAGAGGCGCTTCACATCGGCCGGGAAAGATCCCTTCGACTCGTTTGAATGGATGGAAATGGACGTTGAGATCCGGAATCCGGATGGCTCAATCGCCGACTCGATAGAAGGAGTCCAACTTCCCGTGGGTTTCTCAGGCGTTCCTGGAAAGGTTTGCGCCCAGAAGTATCTGCGCAAGGCGGGAGTTCCGAAGCACCTTCGGAATGTACCCGAAGAGGGGGTGCCTGTCTGGCTACAGCGAAGTGAGCCAGACCACGAGCGTCTACAGAAAGTAGACGCCGATGAAAGAATGGGTGGTGAGACTGATGGAAGGCAACTCTTCCGTCGACTTGCAGGGACCTGGACCTACTGGGGCTGGAAGTATGGCTACTTCGCTAGCGAGGCAGATGCCCGAGCCTACTTCGATGAGATGTGCTATCTGATTGCAAGTCAGAGATCAGCACCAAACAGCCCCCAGTGGTTCAACACAGGACTGCATTGGGCCTACGGAATAGAGGGGCCAGCACAGGGACACAGCTACGTTGACCCCTCTACAGGGCAACTTGCCTACTCCACTAACGCATACGAGCACCCACAGCCACATGCGTGTTTCATCCAGTCTGTTTCCGACTCCTTGGTCGGAGACTCCAACTCAATCATGGGCCTATGGAATAGGGAGGCCCTTCTCTTCAAGTACGGCTCTGGCACTGGCTCTAATTTCTCGAACATCAGAGGAGCAGGTGAACCGCTCTCCGGTGGAGGAACCTCCAGTGGACTACTATCGTTCCTCAAGATAGGGGATCGTGCCGCTGGAGCAATCAAGTCTGGAGGAACAACCAGAAGAGCGGCTAAGATGGTGACATTGGATTTGGATCACCCCGATATTGAGGAATATATTGATTGGAAGCCCTCTGAGGAAGAAAAGGTATCCGCACTGGTCATCGGCAGCAACCTCCTACAGAAGCATGCCGATGCCATAATGCAAGCAGTTTGGGGGCATGC
The DNA here is from genome assembly GCA_002728565.1 of Methanobacteriota archaeon. GTDB lineage: Archaea > Thermoplasmatota > Poseidoniia > Poseidoniales > Thalassarchaeaceae > UBA36. The sequence goes on from PBUX01000047.1 coordinate 16,257, forward strand.
AGATGATGAGGGCAGATTCAGCCAGCAGACCAACCCTGAACTACGCAAGGCGATGATTAGGGCGGTAAAGGATACCGTTCCGCAGGCTCACATCCAGAGGATACTGGATTTGGCAATGCAGGGATGGAAGGGCTTGGAGTTCGAAACCATGGACACCGACTGGCAGGGAGAGGCTTACATGACGGTCTCCGGCCAGAATAGCAACAACTCGGTTCGCGTTCCAAACTCATTCATGGATGCAGTGGCAGCTGGGGATCAGTGGAACCTCATCTGGCGAACAGAGAGGGACGCAGCAGATGACGAGGGCAGGCCACCGAATGCCTGTAGAACCGTTGACGCGAGGGCACTTTGGGATAAGGTAGCTTACACAGCATGGGCCTGTGCAGATCCAGGTGTGCAGTTCGACACGACGATCAATGAGTGGCACACCTGCCCCGAGGCAGGGCGAATCAACGGCTCCAATCCGTGTTCGGAGTACATGTTCCTAGATGACACGGCATGCAACCTCGCTAGCATCAATCTGCTTCACTACTATGATCTTGATTCGCATACCTTCGAAATCGATGACTTCAGACACAGCGTAAGGCTATGGACGACCACACTCGAAATCAGCGTTCTGATGGCTCAATTCCCCTCCGAATCTATCGCGCAGAAGTCCTACGAATACAGAACTCTCGGACTTGGATACTGCAATATAGGATCACTTCTCATGCACATGGGCACCCCTTATGACGATGAGAGGGCATATGCGATATGCGGTGCCATTACTGCGATAATGTGCGGCGAATCCTATGCGACCAGTGCTGAGATAGCCTCCGTTCTCGGTGCTTTCCCTGATTATGAGAGGAATTCAGATGCAATGCTCAGAGTTATGCGAAACCACCGCCGAGCCGCCTACGATGCACCCCAGGAAGAATATGAGGGCCTTACGGTCTATCCCGTAGGAATCAATGCAAAGAAGTGCCCAAAGGACCTTCTAGATGCAGCAAGGGGATGCTGGGACAGGGCCGTGAGGGAAGGAGAGGAGCACGGCTATCGCAATGCACAGACCACTGTGATAGCGCCAACTGGTACAATAGGACTAGTCATGGGCGCGGACACAACCGGTGTAGAGCCACAGTTCTCCCTTGTTCAGTACAAGACGCTGGCAGGAGGCGGCTCGCTAAGGATAATCAACAAAGGAGTCCCTAACGCTCTTCGCAGGCTAGGATACTCCAAGAGCGAGGTAAAGGGAATAGAGGAGTACATAATGGGAACGGGCAGGATATCGGGATGCCCCTCCCTCCCTCTTGATAGACTGAACAACGCAGGAATAGACTCCGAGCACATCAATATGGTGGAGAGCAAACTCGAGGATGTTTTCGACATCCGCTCGGCATTCACTCCCTCCATTCTGGGCGAGGAACTCTGCATCCAGACCCTTGGAATGTCCGAGTCACAATTTGCAGACCCATTCTTCGATACATTGGACTTCCTTGGCTTCACCTCAGAGGAGATCGGCGAGGCGAATGATCACATATTTGGATACAACACCATAGAGGGCGCACCCGGTCTGAAGGAGGAGCACCTCCCGGTCTTTGACTGTGCGACACCTTGTGGAAAGTATGGGCAGAGATCAATTGACTGGCCTGCTCACGTTAATATGATGGCCGCGGCGCAACCATTCATTTCCGGAGCAATCTCCAAGACCATTAACATGCCCTCCGACTCATCAATAGATGACGTAAGGGAGGCTTACAACCTAAGCCATGTGACAATGAACAAGGCATGTGCGGTGTACAGAGATGGAAGCAAACTTTCCCAACCGCTGATGAACCAACTAGTCGAAACGACCGACCTCGANGAGGAAATAGAGGAGACNGATCAACAGTCACAAGAGACGGTCGAGGCGATGGTCAAGGAGGCAGCGGCAGCGCTGCCTCTCCCAGAACCGGTCGCAACGCCATTGGCTGAGGCCTTTGTTCAGGATTACATAGCAACCCGCAGACCCCTCCCAGATAGGAAGAACTCAGTCAACATCAAAGCTAGAGTAGGTGGTCACAGNGTACGCCTAATCACCGGCGAATACGAGGANGGCAAACTCGGCGAAATCTTTCTGCTGACCTCCAAAGAGGGAGCAGCCTGGCGCGCAATGCTGAGCCAATTCGCTATTGCAGTCTCAATAGGCTTGCAACATGGCGTGCCTATCGACGCCTACGTCAAGTCATTNACATTCGCTAAATTCGAGCCCAGTGGNATGGTCGAGGGAGGAANNGGGAGAGTGAAGATGGCCTCCAGTATAGTTGACTGGCTATTCAGGGAACTCGCCGTGGAGTATGCAGGTCGGGATGACCTCGCCCACGTTTCCCTAGAGGACCTCGATCAGTTTTCCATCAGCAATCCGGAGATAAGGGATTCAGGCGTTGTAAGGTCCCAAGGAGAGAAGAGGGAGGTCCAAATGACGTTGGAGGCATCGGTCGCCGATATGGCCACCAAAACGAGGCAGGCNGCAAAGGAGAGNGGATTCACAGGAGATATTTGCGATGACTGCGGTGGCAGCCAGATGGTAAGAAACGGTACGTGCCTAAAGTGCAATGAGTGCGGTGCGACTACAGGCTGCTCTTGAAGGAGCAACGAAGTACTAAACAGAACATTAACGACGCCTCTACGAGGNCGAGAANCAATGGTAGCCGAGTATCTCTGTTGCATGTCAATAATTGGTATACCAATATGGATAATCAGGAAACAGGGCAAGCAGCGGGAGCAGATCCACATTGGCTTCGAACATATGGCCAATCAACTGGGATTCAGGTTCAACCAGCATCACAACTGGAATGGGACAGTGATGACCGGATCCATAGGAGACTACCGTTGCAGTGTGAGCTTCGAGATGCACACATCTCATTCTGCAGGCGGCGGATCGTCAAAGCATCACAAGACGGTTTGGAAAGTGAGCCTAATGAAGCCCATGAACATGGGGTTGGACATCACACCACACTTCTGGGGCGANGGACTTCTTTTGCGTAAGCAGCAGGACATAGAAACAGGCTATTCAGAGTTCGACAAGNCCTTNCGTATCAAAGGCTACAACGAATTGGAAGTGAGGGACTTCCTCACACCCAATAGGATGCAGGCGTTACTCCGATTCAACATGTCAAGACCCCCTTNTCAGTATGTNAGAGTTACGGATACAGAGGTATCAGTTTCTCTACCGACAATCTCACCAGACATCCAAATGGCGATGGACACGCTTACAGATGCAGTCCGTTTCACTGAGGATGTAGAGTTTGGATGATGTATTCTTGAACCACCAATCCTAAATGAATCCAATTGTACGCTATTTTGTGGGACTAATCCAGTTGCTGGGCGAAATCAGGATATGGNTGGTGAGCAGAGGGATTTCAAACAGTTCTATGCGGAAGCGTTTTTTCACAAAAATCGTGAAAAAACAAGTGGGAGAATTCGGAACAGGCCTCAAGGTCTCTGGAATGTGCAGGTTAAACAAATCAGTAGCTCTGAAGAATAACGTCANTCTGAATGGNATGGAAGTCCAGGGCAGTGGAAAGGTTACGATAGGNGACAATTTCCACTCAGGAAAGGAAGTATTGCTAATAACTCAGAATCACAATTGGAAGAATGCCTCCTCGATTCCCTACGACGAGAAGATAATCCCTACAGAGATTGTCATCGAAGACAATGTATGGGTTGGTAGCAGGGTCGTAATTGTTGGCAATGTCACCATAGGCGAGGGGTCAATAATCCAAGCCGGGAGCGTTGTCGTAACGGACATACCTCCCCTCTCAATAGCAGGAGGACACCCTGCAACCGCCTTTTCCACAAGGGATGAGGCACATTACAATGAATGCAAGAGACTAGGCAAGGTTTACTGAAACCAGCTATATCTCGAGCTCGATATTCAAGTTCTGAATCAGCTCTTTGTAACGGTTCCTGATGGTAACCTCAGTCACACCNGCGACNTCGGCAACNTCTCTTTGGGTCCTTCTCTTCCCACAAAGAACGCTAGCTATGTAGATGATCGATGCAGCAATCCCTGTTGGCCCTCTGCCACTAGTCAGCTCCTTCTCCTGTGCNGCGGCAATGAGCTCGTANGCCTTGGCCTGCACCTCAGCATCAAGGTCNAGGCCAGAGCAGAATCTAGGTATGTAATCCTCTGGCTTAGTTGGAGGAATCTTCATCCTCAGCTCTCTAACCATGAATCTGTAGGTCCTTCCTATCTCTTTTCGACCAGTCCTGCTAGCCTCGCCTATTTCGTCAAGCGTCCTGGGGTTCTCGCAGATTCTACAGGCTGCGTAAAGGCTGGCTGCTGCCACGCCCTCGATNGANCTACCTCTGATNAGACGTGCGTCAACGGCCTTTCCGTATGTGACTGCGGCTGTCTCNCTGATTGTCTTGGGGAGCTCAAGACGACTTGCCATACGGTCTAGCTCGGCCAGCGCCATAGCCTTGTTTCGCTCAGTTGCATTGCTCACTCTTGAGCGCTTCTGCCATTTTCTCATTCTATAGAATTGGCTTCGGTACCTACTCGAGATGGATTTCCCGGAGTAGTCCTTATTCTGCCAGTCTATATCTGTCGAAAGACCNTTGTCGTGAAGCATCACTGTCATTGGAGCNCCTGTTCTGGCACGTTGATCNCCCTGCTCAGGACTGAATACTCTCCACTCTGCTCCTTGGTCGATTACCTTGTCCTCCAGAACCAGACCACAATCCTCGCAGATCACCTCTCCTCTTGTCTCATCCTTGCTCAATCTTCTGCTTCCGCACTCGTCGCATTTTACGGTATCCTCTACTAAATATGACATATGTTCTCAACACCCCCTCGTGAAAGGTATTAAATCCCCAATTGACCTAATATATAAGTCTATGATGTCAATTTAGACTTACAAGGCATCTGAAAAATTGCCAGAGCGTTTGCGAATCGTGATATACGAAGCTATACTGCCATTAATNGGGAAGTGGGACATTTGGATGGACATTGGCCGCCGGAGGAAATATCACTAACCCCGGGAAAGAGAGTTCTGTTTTTGACCAAGGATCTCGATCTGATAAAGAAGCAACTTTACGACGGATTAGATCTTAGAATGGAAGATATTTCTGAGGGGGATTTACTTGATGACATCAATANGGATGTAATGACCCCAGCATGGGTATGCTTCGACCACGACCCGGCGGTAATTGCTCAGAATGCATATGCNGGNCTAATTCATGAGGGCAGGCGTGTTTTTGAGCCAAGAGCACTGATGGATGGAAACTTTGAGGTAATCGTATCCGGCCATAGGAAGGGGACTGGCTCTAGCAGAGAGACCGCACCACAATGCGAGAGATGGTCTGGAATCAGAATAGTGATAGCCGCCTCCTTCGCTCCTATTCATGAGANAAATAATCTCAATCTTGGACAACTTATGGGAGATTACAACATCCTATCAAGACTTCAAAATGGGGAAAGTGTACCACTAGGAGATTTTACATCCGACTTGGATCCGGTCAGCAGGATGATACTCGAGAANGGAGGATTGCTTCCCTTTGCTAAGATTTTGGGTAAGGGGGGGATCGATCTACCCGTCAACGACACTGGTAGAAGGCCCATGACTATGGCAGAGAAGATCATCGCAAACAAACTACTAGGTTCNGGCGAGGAACAAAAATTCGTCAAACCAGGGGATGCTGTTCTAGCACGAGTCGATGGCGGCTACTCCCATGAATTCACAACCGCGCAGGTCCATGAGTTCCTGCGTCTTGAGTATGGGGAAGCATACTCTTTGCCAAACCCATCCAAGTTTGCAGTTTTTGAGGACCACCTGCTATATGCCACTGATGTGCCAAGATTTGGCCGATTCACGAAGAAGATCCAGACTCTAAGAGACATGCAAAGGCGCTTCCAGACGCACACTCATGTCAGGGACTATTCGGCGATTGATGGAATCAGTCCAGGNATTTGCCATCAGGTGGCACGTGAGGAGTTCATCGATGTTGGCGATTTTATTCAAGCCACCGATTCGCATACTTGCATGGGAGGGGCCTCCAATGCTCTAACCTATGGGGTCGGATCAACCGAATACGCCAACCTAATACACAATCAGTTTGCATTCGTCAAAGTCCCAGAGAGCATTAGGTTCGAGTTGAACGGAGAACTGGACCCCGGTTGCACAGCCAAAGACGTGATTCTTCACATACTCTGGAAGTATGCCGCCAAATCAGACACACTTGACAGAAGTATGGAATTTGGAGGACCAGGGCTAGCAAGCCTTTCCATGGATGAAAGGGCGACGCTCTGTAATATGGCAACAGAATGCAGCGCAAAGACCGGCATTTGTGAGCCAGACGACCTCACTGTGGAATGGCTGCTTTCTCGAAGGACCGACCTCACTGAGGAAGGAATCTCCAGCAAGTTCGTTTTCCCAGATGAAGGTGCAAAATATGATGGAGGGGTTCACCAAATCGACCTCTCGGCAATCAGACCAATGGTGGCNCATCCAGGTGACCCGGACATGGGAGTGCCCTCGGACCCAACCAACGGTGCATACATAGATGATATTGGTGATGTNCAAATCGACATCGCATATGCCGGTTCGTGCACTGCGGGCAAGGATGATGATTTCTCATTCTACGCATTAGTATGTGAAGCTGCGTTGGAAGCAGGCCTAAGNATTCCAGANGGGGTTGAATGCTACATNCAGTTCGGATCGAAATCGGTCAAGGAACTGTCAGCTGTTATGGGATGGACAAAGAGCTTCGAAGAAGCGGGGATCCTCCTGATTGACCCGGGATGTGGAGCTTGTATCGGGGCTGGTCCNGGCATAAGTGAGAATACAGAACAAGTTACTATTTCCGCAATTAACAGGAATTTCCAGGGTAGGTCTGGCCCTGGAAAATTGTATTTAGCAAGCCCACTCACTGTGATGACCAGCGCATTTACAGGCAAAATNACAGCTTGGNACCCGGAAGTTTTCAACTAAATCCCCACTACTTCGCTCGACGAGAAAAACGACAAATTGGGCGGATTTCATTCCACATGGTTAAGTGCGTTCTATTCACCCCGTGTCGTATCCAAAGAGGCCCCATGCCGTCAAGGCAGAGGGAGGACCTGAGGAGGTGATTGGTTGGACCCCGCAGAAAAGCTAGCAAGCAAGCAGAAACAGGTGTCAATCAGNGAGTTCTTCGAGAAGAATAAGCACTTCTTGGGCTTCGACTCCCTCAAAAGATCAGTAATTACCGCCGTAAAGGAGTCTGTAGACAACTCTCTCGACGCTTGTGAGGAATCTAGGATTCTTCCTGAGATAAGGGTCGAGATACAACGACTAAAGGACGACCGACTTAGACTAATTACACAGGANAATGGCCCCGGAATCCCCAGAGATGACATTGAGAACGTTTTCGGTAAGTTCCTACTTGGCTCCCGATTTCATGCAATTAGGCAGACAAGAGGTCAGCAGGGCATAGGGATTACCGGCGTGGTGATGTATAGCCAACTAACCACCGGTTCGAAGACTCATGTGACATCGAAAATTGGTAAAGAGGCATCCGCTGTTCTTGTGGAATTGGGAATAGACACTAGGAGAAATAGGGCAACGAAGTCAGGAGAGAAACGGGAAGTTTGGATTGATGAAACCACAGGCCAACCAGTCTCCCATGGACTAAGAATAGAAACAGAGATGAAAGCGAAGTACCAGAAGGGGAGNCAGTCAGTACACCAGTACCTAAGGATGACATCGATAGTAAATCCNCATGCCAGCATCTCACTAGTTGTGAAGGATAAGGATGGCAGCATCATTGATCACGGTAGTTGGGCAAGGACGACTGAGAAGCTGCCTAGGATAGTGAGCGAGATTAAGCCCCACCCTCATGGTATTCATTTCGGGAATCTCCAGAGGATGTTGAAGGACTCTCAAGAACGAAAGATGACCTCCTTCCTAAGACACAATTTCTCCGGTGTGAGCCTTAGAGCAGCAAAGGAATTACTATCTGTTTCTGAGATAGATGAGGGCAGGAGCCCAAAAAGAATCAGCTCAGTAGAGGCTCAAGAGATGGTCTCATCATTTCACAAAGTGAAGCTACTTCCTCCGCCAACAGATTGCTTGTCCCCCATTGAGGACCTCTTAATTAAGAAAGGACTGTCCAAAGCTATNGACTCTAGCTTCGCATCCACAATTACTCGAAACCCCAAGGTCAGCCAAGGAAACCCATTCCAGATAGAGGTCGGTCTGGTATTTGGGGGAGATCTGAGCTCCGAGGGACACATAGAAATTCTGAGATTTGCAAATAGGGTCCCATTGATGTACCAACAGGGAGGGTGCCTGCTGACCAAGGCACTAGAGGCGGTGGATTGGAAAAGATACGGACTCGACCAACCCGGGGGGAAGGGAATCCCAAAGGGCCCTGCCGCGGTCTTAATCCACCTTGCTTCCACAAATGTTCAGTTTACTAGCGAAGCAAAGGAGGCAGTAGCAGATAATTCAGAGGTTTTCGAAGAAATTAGACTCGCTATGCTTGAGGTGGGCAGGGGACTAAAGAGCCACCTGAAGAAGAGCTCACAGAAAAAGAAAGCAAAAGAGAAGTTTGAGCTAGTTAACATAATCCTTCCAGAAATAGCCAAGAAATCCTCGAACATTCTCTCTAGGGATGAGCCAGATCTGGCTCCAGTGATAACTAAAATCATGAATTCCGTGTTCCTTGAAGAGGAGATCTCTTGGGACAAAGAACGAAAACTCGCTATTTGCGAAGTAGTCGTATACAACTACACCGCTAGAGCCAGGGCATACACAATCCTAGTGAAATGGCCCGAAATGGAAGGAACCACAATCACCGACAATGTCCTAGGCGGCAGGAAAGAGGCCAAAGGACTCTGGGCTTGGAGGTTGGATACCCTAAATCCAGGAACATCAAACACCATACAATTCGCCGTCGCTGGGCTAGAAAGGGGAGAATGGACAGATTGCGAGGTTTTCTTTCGAGGGAATGGGGAAATTATTGGCGCCACTAGAATCGATGAGAAGCTTCTGGATGAGATTAGGAAATCCGAGGCTCTTGAAGCAGCGGAAGAGGAGGCAATCAATGCAAGCGAACCCCCACTTCAGGATCTAATGAGTAGGTCTCAGGCAAATACTAACGAATCGCCAAGTCAGATTGACTCGGATGGCCAGACCAGACTCAACTCATGGACAGACAACTCAATGGAGGCAGACCAATGACGATAAATAGGCAGAAATCCAAGGAAGAGGTGATTGAGGCGCTACACGGTGTAGCATCAGAAATGCATGACAAGATGTCCAAGGGCAATCCACCCACAATGACTCTCCCTGTCAGATCAAAGACAAACATCAGTTTTGATAAGAAATTGGGCGTTTACAAATACGGAAAGAGCAAGACCGTCAGGGATGCGACAGCACTGGGATCCGCTAGACAGCTTCTAAGGGCGTTGCACATATCTGAGTTCGTCGAAGGCATGATCTCTGATGGCAAGACCTCCACATTGAGGGAGATGTACTACATTTCCGAGAGCTGGGGGAATGGCAAATTTTCAACTCAGAACGAGAGTAACAACCTGGCCGAGGACCTTGAGATAGTAACCAAGTGCCTCAGAGAGGATTTTGGCCTGAGGCCGGAAGAGGACGGGGCACGAATAATTGGCAACATTACTTTTGAGGAGAGGAACAGAAGAGGAGACTGGATGAGAATCAACTGCAGAGATGACGTTGGTGACTCAGGATACGGTGTTCCGTACAATGTCGAGTCGGAGAAGCTCAAGCTAATAGACGAAGACATCGACTTTGTCATGGCAATCGAGACAGGCGGGATGTTTGACAGGCTAGTTGAAAATGGATTTGACGAAGAGGCTAGATGCGCACTGATTCACCTTAAGGGCCAACCAGCCAGATCAACTCGCAGAATCATGCGCAGGGTAAGTGAGGAGTGGAACAAACCGATCCTCGTTTTCACCGATTGCGACCCATGGTCATTCAGGATTTTTGCTAGCATCGCATATGGTGCGATTAAGACTGCCCACATCTCTGAATACCTTGCAACTAAGGAAGCAACCTACCTTGGGATCACCGCTGATGACATACTTGCGTATGATTTACCAAGCGACGAACTGACAAAACAAGATCTAGGTGCCCTTGAAGCCGAGTTATCAGACCCCAGGTTCTCAACTGGTTGGTGGCAAGAGCAGATTAACCTGATGAAGGAAATCGGCAAGAAGGCAGAGCAACAATCCCTAGCAAAGTATGGTCTAGACTTCGTTACCGACACATATCTCCCTGAGAAACTATCCGCTTTGGGTCTGAATTACTGAAAATAAGCCTGATAGATGAAGCCCTCTAGGGACTACTGTGAGTGACCGTAAGAGACGATGGGCCAGAGTCAGTACGATTTCTTCGTTTATGCTGATTCTCGTGTTTTTGTATTCTTATTGGCAGGTTGCTGGGACCTATGAGGATAATATTGACCCAGAGCAAAATAGTCTGATTATTTTGAATGGAGGAGAGAGCGGAGATTTCTCAGTTGAGCAAGAAGTAAACATGTTTGTGGCAATTAGGATTGCTGATGTAGGAGAACAGGAACCAGAGTTGACTCTTATTGACTCGGCCGGTATCGAGATACTAGGTAAGACTCCGAGTTGGTGGCAGGAGGAGAGGCCTTCATCGAATACAGAAGTGAATTATGTCGCAGTTCGGGTATTTGAGAATCTTGATGCAGGAACATACACACTGCACAATCATCACGAGTCGGATAAGCTATGGCTGGTCGATGATCTTGAGGGGCTAGGCGATAACCCATGGACATACGCTACCGCAATCAGTTGCTGCTTCGCAATCCCCTTGGGATTGATTGGCATGGTGTTGGCAATCATGGTATGGTCAGACAAACGGAAATCGCCGGATCAATTCGTAATCATTCAGGATGGAAGCGTGATAATTGGTGAAAATACCAACATTGAACTTGAGTTACACGAGGAAAACACCCAAGAAATTGATACCATCCCAGAGCCATTCNTGTCAGAAACACCACCAAAAGTGCATGAAGAAACANCCCAGAAAGAGGAAAATTGGAAGTCATGGGATGAAGGATGAACNNGANAATCCGAAATTATTCCTAGGTTGGGTTTTTTAGAGGCCGCNCATTAGTCAACCCGAGGTTGGTATGTAATGGTAGACTTCGACGAGTCTCTCGCGATACTTGAGAATAAGACAAGAAGGGAGATTCTGAGATTTTTAGTGAAGGAGCCGCACTATCCTCTCCAGCTGTCAGAACTAATGGAAGTAAGCCAGCAGGCAATCGTGAAGCACCTCAAGGTTCTCGAGGGAGCAGGATTTGTGGATTCTGAGACTCTAAAGTCGGAAAGAGGAGGCCCTCCAAGAAAACTATACAGGGTAAACCAGTCTTTCTCAATACGTTTAGATCTGGGTCCCGATCTATTCAGGGCAGAGTATAGGTCGATGCCCAAGGGAAGCCCGATTAAACTCTCAGGAAGGCTCCCAGCCAAGATGGACAAGGTTGTTGGGAAGATAGGAACAAGAAGGAAGATTCCGATGTCTGATGCGATGGAGATACTCTCAGACCTCGACTTGGCCTTGGAGAAGGTAGACGAGCAGAGAGACGCCATTATCGCCCTTCATCAACAAGTCATGCACAAGGTTTCTCCAAGCGTTGAAGAACACTCAGAATCCTATGAAGAACGACAATTGGCTCATGCGTTAATGAGTCACCCTAGAAGGCCCCTTGATTTGGACTCCTTTTCTCAGGGGCTGAGGATACAGTCCNTACATGCCGAGAAGATGATGGANACTCTCCGGAATCAATTAATGCGGGAGTTCGCGGCATCAGAAGGAACCTTCGTCTCTGCAAGCGAGCAAACACCACTGCCATGGTGGCTTGCTAAGTAGCCAACTCAAAATGACATGTCNTCGTCTTCTTGTCCGGGNACAAGGCTACTCATTTCTGCGAATCTAGCCAATGCCATTGTTCTNCTNCCCCAGATTACATACCCAGCAACACCGGCCAATGAGAAAGTAGCACCAATAATAATCACAGGAACAGAGTAAGTGGCCACAACATCAACCCCNACATCCAATGCACCCCATGTCGAGCTCATCTCTTTTCCAGGAATTGACTGNATGTTATTCGACTCGTCTGTTTCGACTATGTTATTCTCCGGGTCAACCACGACAACAATCTGGTGGTTTCCGGCTTCAATCATGTATAGCAGCGTAATCAAACTAGCTTCATCTTCGTAGTCNGCNCCTCCGATGGGCATTATAGCATTGACAATNTGCCTGTATACAATGTTCTTCTCATCGCAGCCATTCCTCTTNATGTTNGTCTCNGATTGATCTTTGCAAAGGATGATGTTCACATCGGAAGCATGTGCGTTTCCACGGTTCACAACCTTGACGTTCACCGATAGCATGTCCCCAATCGCACCCTCGTTGCCACTGATTTGCACATCTTCGATTATCAAATCCGGTGCCCTCAGTCTGAGCTCCAGAATCTGCTCGTTGTTATCGCAAAGAGGAGGCAGATTGTCTAAGATCCCATCCCTATTGGCATCCAAGGTGCACGAATCATCCCAAATCGCAGTCTCATCATGATCTCCGCCCTCATCCGAAGATCCAAACATTGACAGAGTTTTGACCCCAATAAAACGATCTTGTAGGGCTGCATCTGGGGCTATTGTAATTATAGCAACAATCTGCAGTGTCTCGTAAGCCTCCATCATTGGAAGAGTCACTGTCTGGCTCGGACTCACGAAGCAGCCTTCCGATGGTTCCGCCTCTCCAATAATCAGCTCCTTACACGGTTCTTCCAGCGGATATTCCGTATTGAATCCCCTGAGTATGGCATAGTCTACATCCCAATCACTCAGAGGCCCAAGACCGGGCGAAGCCCCCCATATCCCATTTGAGTCCATTGTGTGGTTATGCAGCGTCGGCTGATCTGGAACATTTCCATAGTTTGTAACGTTCATTGTGAATCTAACAATCCTACTCGGAGCGGTGGTCTTTATCTTGCTCTCGACGGCAGGATCCAAAGAAATCCTCATGTCGTGGAACTCGATTATGCTAACTTGAAGGACAATCTGATCTTGCACCCTAGTTCCCTCAAAGGGCTCTTCACTTTGCACGTGGAAAGTGATTACATAATCCCCTGCAAGGGATTTCTCAGGGACATTGATTTCTATCGGAACCGTTTGGACCTCATCCCGGTCTAGCTCCAAGAACAGAATCCTAGGGATATTGATATCCCAGACGTGAGTGTCCCCGTTTGAATCAATGATACTCTCGATTGTGACATCATACCTGTCTGGACCATTTCCATGGTTGGAAACAGTGGTGTTCATTTTGTATGATTGTCCGGGATAAAGCTCCAATGTTGTGTCCTCGACCTCGGATTCCAATTCGTATGTCTGCATCACATTGGTTAGTATCAGAGCAGAGTCGCTTACCCTGGGTGAACCATCAAGGTAGGCCCTAATTGTAACCGACTCTCCAATTCCGGCCGTGGCATTGTAGGGTGAGCACATCTCCGCAATCACAGTCTTCCTGTTTTGAAGACCTGTTTGGATCCAATACTTNTTGATTCCCCCTTCGGTTACGGGCATCCAATCACCGAAGTCCAAGCTAAGGGTCCAATGCTCAANCCTCCAGGNTTCCTCATCAAAACCATCAGGTCTCGAAACCGGTGCCCCCGGCGTTGTGAAGATAATATAACCCGGAGAGAAGAACTTCTTGACGGTAATCTCGAACTCCGNACATTCGCCCCTAAACACATCTTTTTTTGTCTCACCAATATCAAAAACGATGTTTCCAGTAGTTCTGATTGACACATTTATCCATAGTTCTAGGACATCGAAGGTTCCCCGGTCTATCGATAAAACCGGCTCACCGGTAGACCAACCCTTGAGNTANATTACNAAAGTCCCNGGCTCCTGGGATTCGGGTATGCTAACNCTGAGATTCCGAGTAACCGACTGTTTCGGATCCAGAGAGAGGGANAGNGGGAAGTCTATTCCCCAACCAAAAGGCATAGCCCATTCTCTNTGACCNTCCCCAGTAGATGGGTCNTAGAATGCAAAGGTATCGAAAACGTTCCCAGTGTTCTTGATGGTGATTGAGAAGACAGCCGATTTGCCCTGTTCTACATCAACTTGGTAATGGCTTGAGTCTAGCTCAATGCCATGCACTACATCCATGAGAGTCAGCATAAGAAGCTGGTCGTTAATCGCCGGATCCTTGGATGAGGTGGCGCTAAGTACTATCTGTGCCAGCTCGTCCTCCTTTGCTTGGTAAATCGTGGGCGCCCTAATTCTGACGTAAAGTGGTACAATATCGCCTCCCTCAAGGAAAACAGGCGTTGAATCGAATATCGGAGTGTTGTTCGTGGAGAAGAACAGGGTAGCCGTCCAGTTGTTTGGCACTCCATCCAATCTGAGCGCGAAAGTATCCTGAACTAGCTCGGAAGGACCAGGGGTGGGATTTGCAATTGATAGATTGAATGTTGTGAGCTGACCGGGCTGGATGGTGTGATAGAAAGTCTCAGCATCGGCAGGGCAATCGTAAGGGTAACCTTCGATATTGGGATTTGCTTGGATTCTCTCATCGCAGGACAATGAAAGATCNACCAAACCGGTCAACACATGAACATAGCACAATGTAAACTTGTTCTGTGGGTTTTGCACGTCATTGCATTTGTTTCCGTCAGACCATCCTAGNTGAGCACCGCTTCCAAGGTCATTTGCGAATGCCGGTGGCATTCCGGAGTCATGAACCGGGTTAGTATAGCTCTCAGGACCGAGTTTATTCGACTTCCATTCCGTTACCTCTAGGACCTGCCATGGGTCAATAACCGAACTCGGNATAGAATTCAANGGGAAGCCATCGGGATAGCTATCGTAGGTGTGATTNAGTCTGGTNTACATCACAGTCTCGTCTTGCGAAGAATTGGAGTTGTCAAGCCAAGCTATGTGGACATTGTCAAACTGATCAGTCAGNATGGAAGGCATGTGTGAATTNCCACCGAANTTCCGATCNGCTGCGATTCCATCCGGCCCTTCCACGTTGGAAATCGAACCATCTGTGATCTGCTTTATCCCAAANGTCGGCAAGCCNTCTGGCACGCCATCCCAAATCGCTGNTCCCCTTAGCTTNAGCTTGGAATAGTAAATTTCGTAGTTTACATCAATTTCAAANCCATATATTCTACCATCCTGCCAAGCAAGGTGGGTGTTACCTGCAGAATCTATGGCTATAGCTGGGTGAAGGCTGTAGGCATCATCTATGGTAATTCTAGTGTCATTTACCACGACAAGGTGACCATATCCTGACTCGTCACTAGAGGGCCCAAGGTCTTCAGTGTAAGAATTGCTCA
>PBUX01000048.1 GCA_002728565.1 Methanobacteriota archaeon
CGCCTTCACAACAGGAAATGACGCTCTTGACTTGGTATATGCCAAAGAAGTCAACCTCAGTGGATTCGATCTCAGAGATGCCGACCTCTCTCGGGCCATTCTTTCATATGCCGACCTTAGTGGAGCTGACCTTAGTGGAGCTGACCTTAGTGGAAGCATAATCAGAGGGGCCAATTTCATCAATGCCACCATCACTGGAACCAACTTCGAAGGTGCAATTTACGATGAGAATACCTTTTGGTATCCCGGGTGGAATGACAAAGACGGAGATGGCATATTAGACGAGGGACGAGTTCCCGCTCACATCAAAGAGAAAATGGTATACCTCGGACCGGAATCAAATCTAGACGGAATCAACCTCGATGGTAGACTGGAAATTTCCTTTTGGCCTGCACAGACAATAGATGGGGTTGTTTTCCCTGGTTCCATTCCAGCCAACCTGTCGCATTCAAGCCTCAGGGGGACAAGCATGAGTGGCATCGACCTAGGTCTTATCCTCACCAACTTTAGTGATGCTGATCTTACTGATGCTGATTTCTCCAAGTCAAGCCTATTTCTAACCGACTTTTCTTATGCAGATTTGACGGGAGTCAATTTCTCCCAGACTGAATTGAGGTATGCCGATCTTAGCGGTGCAGAACTTAGTAGCGGGGAGCTATACGACATATCGGCTATTGCGCTTCTGGGTTGTCCGGCTACTCTTCCAGAGGGTTGGCTATGCATTTCAGATCCGCGAATGGAAGCGAGAGGTTGTCCCGTTGGTGAGGAGGGGGACGATAGAGAAGAATATGTACAATTGATGGGTGATCTTTTGGATTCTTTAGATTTGTCCTATTGCCCATACTTTATTCTTGGCCCGACGTCAGATTTTGGATACTGGATTGAAAATGTAGATTTGACTGGTTTGGATTTAAGCGTGAGGCCTCCGGTAATAATCCGGGCGGCAAACTTGACTGGATGTCCGAGCAGCCTTTTCGAGGGATACATATGCACTGGAGGTGCTATTTTTGGACCCATGGTGAGGCTGATTGATGCCGATTTCCATGGAGTTGATTTGAGTGGAGTTAATTTGAGTAGCTCAATAGTGATTGGAGTAAATCTGAGTGATGCAAACCTAAGTGGAGCAATCTTGGACGACATCTATTGGGAAAATACAATCTGCCCTGATGGAACTAATTCAGACGACAATGGAGATTCTTGTGCAAATAACCTCTGAGAAGAACATCATATTCCCTAGCGTGTGACTATCCCAATTACCATTGTTTGAAAAATGCATGAAACGGCTTAATGCATGCAATTACAGACAAAATTCCGTACCAATGCCATTCCAAACTCAATATAGGGTCCCAAAGTTTTGCGATAAGTAAACTTCCAAAAAAACCAGTTGTACTTGCCAGTCTCATATCTACGGCCGAAAATTTCATCGAGAGTATTTTTGAAAATAGATTTTTATTTCCCTCGTTTTCTGCAAATTCTTCTATCATGGAATTTTCACATAATGGTGGTAAATGGGTTTTTTCCAAAATCAAGACGTTCGAAGGCTAGCGGGTAAGCGGCGCCCTCATCCAAGACGAGATCTCGTCGAAACATCTGCCGGGGCATTCGAAATGGGGGTTATGTCCAATATTGGGGAGTCGGACCATAGTTGAATTAGGCAGATGGGAATCGTACCATTCCCCCATGCTTTCTGGGCAAATCGTATCCCCTTCCCCCCAAATCAACAGGGCATTGGTGGTTATTCCCCCCATCTCTGACGGATTGAAATCCCCCCAGGTTTCTGCAAATTCTCGGAACATTGCATCCATACTGCCCGGATATTTCGAGAGNTCCCACATCCGGTCTATTTCCTCGTCTGTNATTGANGACTCATCAAATACCATATCCANGAGAGANTTTTTTGCCATATTTCGAGACCAGATACGTTTGANTAAGAAACGNCCAAGTGGATTTCNCATTAGTCTAAGCGCCATGGGTTGGGGNGTGTTTTCCTTACGTGGCGCNCCNCTTGCNGAAATCAGTATCAGACTNCTGACTCTCNCNGGGTTTCCCATAGTGTACTTGACTGANATTCGCCCCCCCATGGAGTGACCGACCAAAATAAATCTATCAATTCCGAGNTGCTCAATTACCATNGATAAGTCCGAAACNTAATTCTCAATCCTGTATTCGTTGTCNGTTGCTGGGCCGGTCAAACCATGCCTACGTAAATCAAATCTGATCACTCTGAAACTCCCAACTAGATGTTTCGCTAGCTGATCCCACGTGTGCAAATCCTCACTGTGTCCATGGATAAGGACAATGGGAGGGGCCTCAGAATCCCCCTCATCTCGGAGATGGACAATAGCTCCACTTGATAATGTGATAAACTGTGATGGAGGCGACCCATACTTCGCTATCAAGCCCTCTACGTCCCCTGTCTCCTGACCGAATAAGAGTGACCTGATTCCCCTCATTTCATTCCCCAGGAGTCAATCCGGTTTCAAAATATTCCATATTTTTCTGAGCCATAGATGGGCCTATATTACGCCAGCACGACTCAATTCCCTGAATACAATCGCTATGCAAATTATGCTAATTATGATCCCAATTGGCCCTCTCTTGATTTTAGAAGACGGTTTGAATCCAAGAATTGGTTCAGCCTTGTTTGCCAGTCTTTCTTCTATTTCACCAATTGGCTTCATTGAACTGGCGTAATTATTCCACATAATTAAATTCACTAGATGGCGCATATGTCAACTAAGCTAGCCTAAGCGATGCCACAATCGACAAGAGTATCTGATTCACAGCCATCCGGATCCTAGAAGGCCGCTGAGAGCGCACATCCCCCATATGAATAATGGAGGAGCGTTTTCTTTCCAAGTCATGGTCGTTTTATTTTCCCCCATAGTCCACTCCAGACTCTGTGAGCACATGATGACAAACCAGACCCAAACTGGACCTGCGATGACTAAAGCCAATCTAGCCTGCTCCTCGCCTTCCATCATGAACGCCGCATACAGCATTGTGACCGTTGTTAGAAGCATATAACCCCCCACCATTTTGCTGGTGTCATCGGACCAATCTAATGGGATAATTACACCCATAACGGCGTGTGCTAAGCCAACAATCACCAGCCAAATCATTGGATCCAATATTGTGTCAATCATAGAGCTTGGTCTAAATGCAGCCTAATTATGGTTTTCATGAAAGTTATCCCCTACCGTAGTAAATCGGCATCTGCATCCATAAATCATTCAAATTCAGCTGGAACAGGATAGCATCGAACAGCCGACTCGATTCCTGGCCCACTCAGGTCGCTTGCTGAACCACTTCTCTTCGTTCTCGGATTGTTCATCGTACGGATTCTTTAGCATCTCGTAGAGCTCCATTGCTACTGAGTAGTCTCCCTTCTCTGCGGCGTCTATCGCCAATTGGGACATCCAGTTCCTGAGTACGTACTTGGGATTAGCATGAATCATTGCCTTCCTGTCAGGCTTTCCATCCACCCTGTCCCACCACCTAGTCAGCCATGCGTTCCACACGTCCGACCGGATTCCCCCCTCCTCGTAGAAGGCGGGGCCCAGGTTTTCTACATCCGCCCCATCGATAGTCGATAGCAGTCTGAAGAGAATCGTCATGTCGGTCTCGGTCAGCTGGAGATTCGATGTAAGATCGGTGACTAGATCGCCGTCTCCCTCCTCAAACTCGCCAAGCCCGAGCTTCTCCGCCCACATGCTGCTGCTTTGCTCACGGTAGGAATCGTAGTAGGAGTCGAGGACCCCGTTAAGCCTCATCGGATCCTTCATCAGCGGTGAGATGGCCTCCAGCAAGCGGGCGATATTCCAAGCTCCGATTTGTGCCTGCTGGCCGTACCTGTACCTCCTTGTCCTGGCATCAGTCGTATTTGGGGTCCAGCCCGGGTCGAATCCCTCTAGCCAACCGTACGGCCCGTAGTCTATCGTAAGCCCGTGGATGGACATGTTGTCGGTGTTCATGACACCGTGCACGAAGCCAACGCGCATCCAGTGGGCTATGGTCTGAGCGGTCCTCCCAGCCACCTCCATTAGCCACTCAACAAGCCCCTCGTCGGTGTCAGAAGAGTGACCGGGGAAGTGTCGGCTCACCGTATTGTCCACCAGTATCCTTAGGGTCCGGTCATCCCCCGACATCGAGTGGATCTCGAAGCTCCCGAAACGGATGAAACTCTCAGCCACTCTGCAGACTATCGCTCCTGGCTCTGGTGCCGGCCTTCCGTCGTACATAACGTCCCTGATCACGTCCTCGCCCGTAGTGACTAGAGAAAGAGCTCGCGTGGTCGGCACCCCGAGATGGTGCATCGCCTCGCTGCAGAGAAACTCGCGAATTGACGAGCGTAGCACCGCCCTGCCATCGGCGAATCTGGAGTAGGGCGTCTTCCCCGATCCCTTCAGCTGCAGCTCAAGGACCCCATTTCCTTTGACCACCTCGCCTAGGGTTATCGCCCTGCCGTCCCCGAGCTGACCGGCCCAACTTCCGAACTGGTAACCACCGTACCTCTGAGCGTATGGATCCATCCCCTCNGCNAGTCCATTNCCNCCNAGCAGNCCCGCCTCCGCGACCTCCAGACCAATCTCTCTGGCCACNTCATCCGACCAGAGNCTCAGTACCGGTTCGGGCATCGGCTCCGGCCTTACTCTCGACCAGCATGCCCCNGGAACCTGCCTTGGACTGCCCCCNGTCANCTCGTCTCCGGGGGTGCCATCGAGAAACTGACTCNCCCAGTTCAGCGAGCTCANCGACCTTGGTGCCATGGTACNGTGCCTAACATAAGACCAATTGAATCTATTTCCTTAGAGCAATTCCCAGTGACCACAGGCCGAGGGCAGCGGCAGCGAACCAAGCTACCTCCAATATGAAGAAGGCCCACTCTTCTATGAGGTAAGCCCGGACCGCAAGGAGCCCGGAGCCAAGGGCCATGAGTATCAGGTAGGGGCGTCCCTTGCTGTGCAGGATGTCCCTGGTCTCTAGTAAGAATGCACTGAGTATCATAACCATNCCCAAGTAGGCCACCAACTCGCTATGCAATAACTCGATTACGGNGTCAAGCATCTGATAACCTCCGGAATTCATCCATGGACCGGCCCCACATTTTCCCGAGAGTACATACTTGGAAAGAAACTTATCGACGTAGGAACAACTATCTTTGGAGTTTGCAAATTAAGGTCGTGCCTGGAGAGGTCCGAGAGCGACCCTGGTGGGAAAACAATGCAACTATTGCTTCANTAATCCTAGGACTCCCTGTTGTTGGCTTNATCTCAATCGGANTATTATCCATAATTGGAGTNGATACATCGGAATTTCCCGCCATGTTTAGTGCGGANTTTTTCATGACTGACCTTGGCCTAAGATTGCTAACTCTACCAATAGGAATAATCCTAATCCGGAGTCTGGTGCGCAGGATGGTTATGGAGTGACCGTTATTTTTGTAGGAATAAACAAACCTACCGATCCGTTCAAAGGCTCGACCCATTGCGAAGATTGCCCCGGAGAAACCGGGGGAAGACGCCCTCCGGGGACCGGGTTTTGTTGTTATTTCCCGGCCCAGGCCCTTCTCCCACTCGCAGACCGGGAGCTGTGCCGATTAGCTCTTCTTCGGATTCCCACTTGTTTTACTCAAATACAGGCTTCTTGTGTGATTTGATTGCCAACAGGGGATCTACAAGAAAGATATCTGCTCCTGCTGGAATTTTCGGTGCGGCCATCAAACTTAGTAGACTAATTGGATTTCAGATGAAGCACTGAGCTCAATAACACCTGGTGGCCCGCTCCATTTGATTTNGTCATCTGCAACTATTAGTGCGCCATCCCCNTCACTATGGCCAAGCGTCGCNTTGACTGAAGCGAATGAGCAGTAAAGGGTGGAGCTAGAAATGATTTTTTCCATCAACTCAGAAGCAAATCTGGATTCTGGCCCCATTTCTAGATTCAACTCTTCGATATATCCGGAGTCCAGAAGCCTTGTCCCCGAGGCCGCGAAAAAGACGCTGACATCGTGCCCTTCCGATATTGCCTGNTTCACGCATGCCAATCCNACTATAGTTTTGAGCGGATCAGTTTTCGGTTCTGATACAAATTTGAAGAAATACTTCTTNCCCATGACACATGGTTTTGTCCGGGGATAATAAATTAAATCCAGAGGGGTTCTCCTTCTTCCGAGAGTAATTGTCGACCAAGAAGAAGTTTACTGGCCGCAGCCGCATCCCGGGTTGTCGCAGGACTGTTGACTAACTTCCTGAGCCTTCTTCTTCTTTCTTGTATTCTTGAATACGAATTTTGTTTTCCGCTGGCCTGCTTTTGTCCGAGGGTGCATGGTAATGGCGAATACCTTCGGATTAAGAATATTATTCTCCCGAAGAACAGCAGACTTCANAGAAATGACANTATCAGAACCATNCTCTCTGATTGGCCTCGTAAGTATCATAGAAAGCCTGATCAGTTTTCGTGAGATAGATTATCCCCTCTGAAATTGAAATTATGACAGTTACAAATAGGGGAAATACGAGCATAAATCCNGGGATTGCCATCANAAACATAATCNCACCCTGTTTGGTGTATCCCAGATAGAATTTATGAACGCCAAAACCACCCAATAAAATCGCAAGAATGCCNGCAGCTAACCTGACTTTCTCTGGTGGCCGGCCATCCACAGTTATTGTCTCCAACGTACCATGGGCCGGGGCCANCTGCTTGGCATTGCCGCCATCTGCACNATCATCTGCCTGCCACCACTGGTCGGAGGATTNTTTTTCCATGGGNGCCCTANTCAACTGCTGTATAAAAATCAGNCGAAGNTTTGTAGTTTNGGACNACATAAGAAAGGGNCAAAATTATTGNTTTAATCATTNTACGNATTTCTGTGGGGATNTTAGATGNTCTTGCNAGGGGNTCTGGTAAATTAAGTGCGGAAACATGGTNTGATTTGGANCCCGGGATGAAATTTTTNTGGATCGTCGTGTTGATCACTTTGCCCTTTGGCATTCTTGGTATCCTTGTTTCCCTCTAGATCTTCGTCTTGCCCCCAGTGTGCGCTTGAGGGAGTTGCCCTAGTATTCGCCCACGGATTGAATTTTCCCCTATAGNTTGGTTGCTTGGGGAATGAAGGNCACCAATGACCATGACACGGTAACTTCCTCATTATCATCAGATTGGGTCGGAAGGCCCGATACTAGCTCCTGAGTGTTAACCTCCACCTCCAAGTTGTATTCGCCGAACCCAAAGGAAGAGTTTGTCCAAGGGTAAATTGCTTGTTCCTCATCGTTTCCGCTCTCGGTTTTATTGGCCCCATCGAAATCTGGGTAAACTTGTAGGAACAGGGATATTGTGTCACAGCTATCGCTGCTACCTGACAGTATATTTGTCTCGTTTTCCCATTGGGCCACTACTCCCTCGGGACGTAAGTTGGCGGTAACGAAGTCACAAGGATCGCCGAAGTTCCCCGAGGTTTCTCCGTAGCTAANATCAATGNACAGNAATCCGACAAAATTGTTCGTTCCAACTGAGTCTTCTTCTACTTCCAGGAAAAAGGAAGACTTCTGAGAGTCAGCAATAATCTGNGTCTCCTCGTACTCNTAAGTAGAGCTATTGAATGCCACATTCCAATCGGGGATTGTGTTCTTTAGCTTAATATCGTCTGATTTGAAGTGAAAGAAGACGACGGCGTGGTATGCAATCGATGTCATCATTATNCCGAGCATGACTGCGAGGAACCGGTTGGTCTCAGAATCCTCGGTTATTAGGTAGATGAAATTGGTTTCTTCTTCCATATTGATCACAGCGTNTTGATGAAATTGTCCGAAATGTGGATTATGTATGACAAAAGTATGAGAATCAAGAAATAAACGGCCATGGTGATGTTTGCAGATCTAAANGCCCTTTCNCCAATCTCTAAGTCTGGCGCCNCCCAACCAGTGCCNTCTAGGAGTTCGNCGATTGAGACTCTGGANTCAACGATTTTCACNAATGCCNTCTCTTCCCATCCGATTCCTACTGCGACAACNATCCCAAGTAGGCCGGCCGAGAGTGTTTGACTCACTGGGATAACGAACTGGACCATCTCCAGCAGTGCCGCAGTGGCTACTACTATCAGAATCACTGCCATTCCCTTGGCAATCCTCATACTATTTTGTGATGAAAGGTCGGCCAAACCTAGGCTAATCAGTATATAGCTTGCAATCAGAGGTCTTGCAATGGTGAAATGGGTCTGGTTAGTGAAGATTTGCCACATGTCCTTGAATTTGTTTGATGCACTTAGGGCAAAGGACTCGTTAGAATCACCCATTGAAAGCACGAAGAATCCAATAATTCCTATTGCCATGTATATGCAGACAATGATTCCTACGGTGCCGATTGACCCGGTCCGCTGCAGGAAGTAAATTTCCATCCCTGCGATAAATAAGCCAGTGGAGATGACAAGTGTGTAGAACATCTGCCAGATGTACTCGTGGATGGAGCCGGCTTCGGACCAAGCGCCGGCAATGTCTACGAAATAGAAGTAGTCCTGCTGTGCGAACATTCCAACCCAGTAAAACCAGATGTGCCCATTCAGTACAAGTAGCAGTAGGACGCAGATATCGGCTACCTTACCAGCATTAAGATTATCTTCGTTGATGCTGATAAGCCGGAATCTTACGTAAACGGAAGTCCATACTAGGCATGGGAAAAGGTAGACTAAGCCAGCGAACTCCAGCCAATGCGGTCCGAGTGAAGAATAGATAATCGGCCAGTATATCAAAAGCAGGATAATTGCCGAAATTGCGATTGTGAGCTGGCGTCTGGTTCGGAGCACCGCAACTGGGAATACCAGACAGAGTAGCGTCTGGCCCGCAGTGAATACATAATCGGCCATATGGCCGTTTGCCCACCAGAATTGCCACATTGTGCCGCTTTCGAATAAAGGGCCCTGCAGGTTGTCGATGATGCTTCGAAGAATAGAGAAGTTCGAATTAGAAATTGCTTTGGCTATGAATATCCAGGAAATCACGTAGCCAGCGATCTTCTCATTCCAACTCAATTTGCTGTTTTTTGAGACTAGGTACAATGAGATAGTGCCTAGGAAAGCTGCCAGAATCGCGCCTATCGAGAGTAGGTTCTGCTCTGACATGACTGTGTTCGGGCTGTCGAAAAAAATGAACGTTTCCCAGAAACTGCCATCATTTTTTGACCACAGTGCTTTTGATTAAGCCTGCAATCCGAGGAGTGGTTACTATGGGCGACAAGAAAGGTGGAGGAGTGGAAAGGATAGGTAAAAAGGACTACCAGAAGGAGCTTTTTCGCCTTCAACTGGAGTTGATCAAACTTCAGGAGTGGGTTAAGGCCCAGGGCCTCAAAGTCGTGGTTATCTTCGAGGGTAGGGACGCAGCAGGTAAGGGAGGGGTGATTAAGAGAATCACCCAGTACCTCAATCCTCGTGTTGTCAGGGTTGCAGCCCTACCTGCACCTACTGAGAGACAGAAGACAGAATGGTACTTCCAGAGATACGTTAACCACCTGCCTGCAGCTGGTGAGATTGTTCTATTCGACAGGAGCTGGTACAATCGGGCGGGAGTTGAGAGGGTGATGGGTTTCTGCAATGAAGAGGAATATGACGAGTTCATGAGATCTTGCCCTATGTTCGAGCGGATGTTGATCAGATCTGGCACGATTCTGATAAAATACTGGTTTTCGGTTTCTGATGATGAACAGCTGAAGCGATTCAAGGCAAGGCTCGATGAGCCGCACAAGAGATGGAAGCTGAGTCCAATGGATCTTGAGTCCCTCACTAGGTGGGAGGATTACTCGGAGGCAAAGGACATTATGTTCGCACACACAGACACGAAGCAATCCCCTTGGTACGTTGTCAACTCCGAGATAAAGAGGCACGCCCATCTAAATTGCATAAGCCACTTCTTGTCCCTCATAGAGTACGATGATCTGACGCCCGACCCAATAAAGCTGCCTAAGAGAGAGAAGGCGAGGGGTTACGTTAGGCCCCCAATGTCGGAGCAGACATTCGTTCCGAGTCACCATGAAGGGCTAATGTGAATTTGGTTTGTGAAATAAATCACATTTCCTTGGGCCTCAGAACTTTCTCCACGATCCAAGTCCCATTGGACTCGGATAGCAGAGCTGCTGCTGCGGTCGGCATCGAATGCCATTCCCCGGAAAGATGTTTGATCAATAGCTCAGAGCCGGGGTTATGCCCGAGGATCATGGTAGTACCCGCATCTGGAATGTCCTGCAACTCATGCAGAAGATCGTTCAATCCGGCGTGATAGATTCCTNCCCTGATCTCGGTATCGGNATCGGAAAGTACGTGTGACATGAGATCCAAGGTNTGCTTGGTTCNCATTGAGCTGCTTACTAAGATCAGATTAGGCGTCCATCCAATTCTTTCTATGGNGTCGGCCATTATTGGTGCATCCCTCAAGCCCCTGGGGTTCAATGGCCTATCATGGTCACCGAGAGAGGGGTCGTCCCAACTGCTCTTAGCATGGCGCATGATGATCAATCTGCGGCTCATGGGCTATTCCTCGCCATCTCCAAAAATTGGTTTCCTCTTCTCGACGAATGCCCTGACCCCCTCNGAGAAATCATTAGTCTGNGAGGCTGCGACCATCAAAGACTGCTCNAATTGCAGCTGGGTCTCGAAGAATGTCGAAGTTGAGGCATCAAGAAGCTGNTTGGTGCTCCTACGACTGTATGANGACCANCTCCCCCATTCGCTGGCCACCTCTATGGCTCTTTGAAGAAGGGACTCGGATTCTGCTACCTCATCAACAGCTCCATTTTCCAATGCTTGGCTTGAAGACCAAANCTCGGAATTGAAGAAGAATTTCTTAGCTTTNTGGAACCCGACAAGTCTAGGAAGGAGCCACGTNGTTCCCCCGTCCGGAGGCAGNCCCAGACGGAAAAAGGCCGANGCGAGCTTGGCTTCTNTAGCGCATATCCTGTAATCCGCGGAGAGTGCGAGGCCTAGGCCCCCACCTGCCGCATCGCCATTAATGGCNCAGACAAAAACTGTTTCAGAGGCCCTGATCTTAAGCAGAAGTGGATGTAGATGATTAGTCATGTTCTCGACCATCTGTGCGATATCCCCATTCTCTATAGCATCGGAGAAATCGTCTATGTTGCCGCCAACTGAGAAGAACCTCCCAGTTCCTGTNAGGACTACTGATTTGCAACTAGGATCATCCATCAGTTGACTTAGTGTATGAATCAGTGGTTGGAAATTCTCTGATGAAAACGTATTGGAAGACGCCTCGGGGGACATTTGTACGACTCTGACTCCTCCTTTGTGCGGCTCAGTTGATACAGGCATGGATGGCGGAGGCGGCTTTGGCTATTGAATTGCATGAATATCATAAGACTGTGCTTATTGGGTGAGTCGTGCACGAACGCGACNAGATATACATCAATGGANCTTGGAAGAAAGCCAATGGNGAGGGTTCGATTGGTATCCTCAATCCTGCGACTGAGGAATCCATTGGTTCGGTTCCCGTCGGGAACGTTGAGGACGTGGAGGCTGCTATTGAAGCAGCNAGGTCCTCTTTCCCTGATTGGTCGGAGACCACTATTGAAGAAAGGGCGGATTTCCTCNACCAAATTTCTGAGGGGATTAGAGCNAGGGAGGAGGAGCTTGCGCAGCTAATCACGGCNGAAGTTGGGACNCCAATAGGTTACTCGAGAATGGCCATGGTTGGCACTCCGAGGGTGGTTTCTCGCTCCTACTCAAAGATGCTAGAGGGTTTCGAGTGGGAGCATGAGGTAAGGAATTCCCTAATTGTCAAGGAGCCTATAGGGGTAGTGGCAATGATTACTCCGTGGAACTTNCCCCTTCANCAAATTATTGGNAAAGTTGCTCCGGCTCTTGCNGCNGGNTGCACAATGGTGCTCAAGCCNTCCAAGGAGGCCCCNCTGAATTCCTTCATNCTAGCNGAAATAATTCATGAGATCGGATTGCCATCNGGGGTTTTCAATCTCGTNTCAGGCCATGGTAGGGAGATTGGAGAATCAATGGCTTCGCACGCTGAAGTCGATATGGTCAGCTTCACTGGTTCGACAAACGCAGGTGTTAGGGTCGCCGAACTAGCAGCACCTAGCGTCAAGAGGGTGGCACTTGAACTAGGGGGCAAGAGCGCGAATATTATCCTCGAAGATGCGGACATAGGCAAGGCTGCTTCTTCGGCAATCTACTCGTGTTTCGGAAATTCCGGACAGGAATGCTCTGCTCTAACCAGATTGTTGGTACCAGAAGCAAAGAAAGATGAGATAATCGAAATAATCTCCAAAAAAATACTCAGTTTCTCCGTTGGTGATCCTCTGGACGAGAGTATGAAGTGCGGGCCACTTGTGTCGGAATCCCAACAAAGGAGCGTTGCGAGTTACATCTCCAAAGGCATCGAAGAGGGAGCCACCCTTATTGCAGGGGGGGAGGGGATGCCTGAGGGCCTGGAACGTGGTTTCTACGTCAAACCCACTGTATTTGCGGATGTGACCCCTGAAATGACCATATTCAGGGAGGAGATTTTCGGCCCTGTGCTATCAATAACNACGTTTTCGAGTGAGGAAGAAGCGATTGANCTAGCNAACGATTCGGAATACGGACTTTCAGGNGGGGTTTGGTCTAATGATGAAGAAAGNGCCATCGGAGTTGCTAGGATGATTAGNACAGGCCAAGTTAGCATCAATGGAGGTGCATTCAACGTNACTGCTCCCTTTGGGGGATACAAGCGCTCAGGAATAGGTAGGGAGCTCGGNGTGCATGGACTTGAAGANTTCCTAGAGATAAAGTCGATTCAACGCTGAGGATTATCGATGGGTCCCCGGCTCCTGGTCATCACTGGAACTAGTGGAGTGGGGAAGACGACAATTACTTCGAAGATAGCTGCTTCACTAGGTATTGGCAAGNTCGCNTCCACGGACACGATTAGNGAAGTATTGAGGACCCAACAAAGTCGAAAAGACAGTCCCGCACTCCATAGATCTTCTTTCGAGCCTGCAGGAAGGGGCGCTGTGTCGGACTGGAAGGAAACAATTTCGGCGATTTCGATGGAGTTGGCAGCGGTCATTAAGAGGTCGTACATGAAGGGTGATGACCTATTGGTGGAGGGNGTGCATCTCATTCCTGGTGGAGGTGTTTTAGANTATTGGAGGTCTGGGGGCTTTCGCGCNTGCGGAGTTGTCCTCTACGTGTCCAATGAAAAGTTGCACAGGCAGATGATTGCCGAAAGAGANAANCACAATGGGAAGCTAGTCGGGCACTACCTTGACAACTTTGATCGAATAAGAGAGATTCAGAAGGAGATGCTTGNAAGCGCTGAAGACTCCGGATGGATTGCCATGGACATCACTTCCCAAGGAGTCGACATTGGCCTGATTGGCCGGAACCTAGAATGATGGAAGAGGCAGATTTGCTGAATCCTTACTAGCGCCCNACCCATTCTGGTTCGGTTCGATCCAAAAAAGACTGGACTCCGATCTCCTTATCTTCGGTGTCGAAAAGNGCTACGAATTCGGATCTCTCCATTAGGATTCCTTCCGAGAATGGCAGATCCAGAGCTGCTCTGACTGCACGCTTAGCCACCTTTGCAGTGTATGGGGACTTGCGAGCTATNCCCTCTGCTAGGGNCATGGTTTCCTNTTCAAGATCTNNGTGGGGGATTATTTTGTTGACTATTCCCATCTCAAAGGCATCTTGGGATGAGAACATGGATCCAGAGAGGACGATCTCCATTGCCCTGCCATATCCAACCAATCGGCATAGCCTCTGAGTCCCCCCGCCACCTGGAATCANCCCCAGGTTTATCTCCGGTTGTCCGAATGTAGCTCTGTNCGAAGCGATNCGAATGTCACAGGATAGNGCCAANTCCGTCCCCCCNCCAAGGGCGAANCCGTCGATCATTGCGATNGTTGGTTTGGAAAGATTCCAAACNGCCTCCCATG
Organism: Methanobacteriota archaeon; assembly: GCA_002728565.1. Taxonomy (GTDB): domain Archaea; phylum Thermoplasmatota; class Poseidoniia; order Poseidoniales; family Thalassarchaeaceae; genus UBA36. Next base: position 13,939 of record PBUX01000048.1, read on the forward strand.
CNTTNTCCTCGAAGAAGGGGCGAACGTCATCGGAATTCTTGCCTGAGAACTCGGAAATATCTGCTCCTGCTGCAAAGGCGGGTGGCTTTTGTTTTCCCCCCTCCTTTGGCTCNGGTGGNTTGGCGCCACGGATAACTACGCATCGAACATTATCATCAGCTTCGACCCTGACGCATTGATTCTTAATTTCCTTGTGCGAGTCAGAGTTCAATGCATTCAGCTTATCCGGCCTNTTTAGAGTCCACACAGAAATCAGGCCGCCATCTGGTTTGGAATTGTCAACTCGTACGTCATCTACTAAAAGCACGCTCTCAGCCATGAGCTCTCGAAATGCTACTATCGCTTCAACGTATCACTGATTCAATCATNGGAGTCNACTGGGGGCGGTATTCCCGGTAGGCCCGGACCGGGAGGAGGGGGTAANCCGTCCATCGGAGGGGGAATGGGGTTTTCTTGCGGATCNGATTCATCTTCTTCCGAACTGGATTCCCCCNNGGGGACATCCAATGGAACTCGGACTTTCAGAATCCTGTCCNGATCTATTCTGACATAGGAGATACCCTGGGGTGCAGAAGAGCTTGGGCTCTCTGGCTCAATTAGAATTTCTTGACCATGGTCCGGTTCCCTCAGAAGGGAGCCGATGTCCTCACTATCTTCTGATTCAGTCCATTTGGCGGCTTCATCTGCTGCTCTCTTGGATAGCTCTATTCTCTTCTCCCTCCTGATCCTCTCTGTGATTTCGATTTTTTGTTGCCTCTTCACGGANAGGAAATTATCAATCTCCATCTCCACGATTGATTCTGGGTCGGACCCTGCAACATAANGCTCGGCGAGCCCAGATGTGGCCTCTATCAGCTCTGGTTCATCATTATCGTTGGTCGGTTCCTGTTGAACGGGCTCTGGCATTGGCATTTCAGGCAGTGCCGTTGCCCCTCTCCCCCTACTTCTAGTGATATTTCGACTTCCGACCTGCTGGGAGCCTTCTGGGGGAAGAACCGCTGCAGGCAGCTCGATGTCATCTATTGAATCGACCAAACTGGATTCTGTTTCGTCCANGGATTTAGGTTGGTCATTTGGGCCCGTGAATATTAGTAAGGCTACGAGAAGTAACAATACTACGGCTCCAGCGAGTTGAATCAGCATCCCCTGATTTACAAGGAATACTAGGTATATCGGGATGAAGAGTCCGATCAGTATGAAAAGGGGAAGTCGCGATCTCGATGCCATGCCAATGTTCCACCGAGTAGGGGGCAGTATATTCACTTTGACGGGCGGATGAGCATCTCGGAAAGTTCCTTTAGTGCCATTCCCCGATGCGAGAGTTGTGATTTTTCCTCGGGTGACATCTGGCCGAAGGTACGACCATCTCCCTCGTCGGGGATGAAAATTGGATCGTATCCAAAGCCAAGCTCACCGGAGATTGCTCGTGATATTTCNCCACTGCAAATTCCCTTAGATTTGAAAATNCCTTCTNTAGTTTCCAAGAAGCACGTGGCCCGATACTCTGCNGAGCGATTCTCCTCCTCGGAGAGAATACTGAGNATTCCNCTAAGGCCAATCTTGTCTTCTACGAACGAAGAAAAAACNCCAGGAAATCCGGATAGGCTTTCTATGAAAATTCCGGAGTCCTCCACTAGTATNGCGCAATCTTCCATTTCTGNGCCTAGGACCATTTGCCTTGCCTGGCTAAGTTTTGCAAATGCGACTTCTTCCAAGTGTTCTGACTGCGGCTCTATGAATTTTGGTGGCATGCCATCAATGATGAGGGGTGAAATTTCATGTCCTGTAGGACCTAGTTTTTCCTTCGCTTCCGATATTTTCCCCCTATTGCTGGTAGCGAAGAAAATCTGCATCTCAACCCTATCCGTGGTACCTTACTCTAGAAGCTATCTTGTGGAATCTTTCTACTACCTCTTTTGGGCTATGNGCTTCTCCTTTGGCNCNCCCCTCTGCAAGGTAGGCNTCCAGAACTAANCCCATNGCCCCATCCANCCTAGAATGNGTTGCNGTNAGGCANTCATTGAGGATCTGAAGGTCCAGTCCCAAATGCTCTAGCTCGGGTGTTTGTCGCGATAANCCAAAATCAATGAGATTTAGTGACCCCCCATCGGAATACAGAACATTGTGAGTNGTCAAATCGCCATGGGAAATTCCAATGGAATGGAGCCTGTAGATTAATCTCCCAAGCTTGGCCATTGACTCAGTGTCCGGAGATTTAGACTTTAATTGATCATGTAGCGGCTCCCCATCGATCTTTGTCATNACTATCCAGCCTTCCTCAACATCCAAATCGAGAAGTCTTGGAGAANCGAAGGAAACNGNTGAAAGTTTGTCCAAAACCCTTGCCTCAACGGTTATCCTCTGTCTAGTAAGGGATCTGTCTAATTCTGGATGGCGGTAGCTTCGTGGCCTTCTGACCTTCAGAACCGAAAGTTGGCCTAGCCAATGCCCCTCNGAAACGATTGCCTCAGCGCCATGATGGAGAACNCTTTGGNGCTGCCAAGCAGGAATTGGCCTCTCCGCCATGCACTGCGGAGACTAGATGACTTGAAAGCGGTTGCAGTAGTGCAATGGNTGGTCATATGGTCATAGATATGCCGCCGGCCCCTGTTCCGAGCGTTCACGGATACAATTTTGCACAATCTGAATCGGAGATTGANGNGGANGCNAAAAGACTCAGNGACGTGATTCGCCAGCCCCTCCGATGGGATTTGGAAGTATGCAAAACGATTGCCCCCCTTACTCTTGAGATAAATCGACTAAAAAAAGAGAGAGATGTGTTCTTGATCGCTCATTCCTATCAAACTCCCGATATCGTTTATGGGGTCGCCGATGAAGTGGCAGATAGCTACTCATTGTCAAAATCTGCGAGGGATGCCCCGCAGAACACGATCTTGTTCTCTAGTGTGAGATTCATGGCCGAGACTGCAAAAATTGTTAGTCCGCATAAATTAGTCTTGCATCCATCCCCCGATGCTGGTTGTTCGCTCAGTGACAGTATCACTGCTGANGATGTTAGGGGGCTTAAGAGATTGAATCCCGGNGTNCCTGTTGCTTGCTATATCAACACTAGTGCAGCAGTGAAGGCCGAGTGTGATGTCTGCGTCACAAGTAGTAATTATCTGAAAATCTGTGAACGTCTTCCAGGAGAGAAACTAATTTTTGTTCCGGACCGATTTATGGGGAAACATCTGCAGAGATCCCTAAGNGGCAAAAAGGAGGTTGTTCTTTTTGACGGAGAGTGCGAGGTGCATGCAAAATTCACGGGTGATGGCATTAGGGGGTGGAGAAATAAAATGTCCCAAAGTGGANTTGAGTTGGTGGTAATGAGCCATCCAGAATGCGATGCTGATGTGCTAGACGAGAGTGACGTGATTGGTAGTAGCGAGATTCTGAAGGATGAGGCAATTAGATTAGCATCAGANGGTAGACGCGATATAATGTTGATAACTGAATGCGGGACNGCTGACAGGGTTTTGGCCGAGACAGAGGACGAGTTGAACATCATTGGATCTTGNGTTATGTGCAAATACATGAAGAAGACTCAGTTGAGTGATATTTTGCAGGCACTAACANATCCAACTACTGAACAAATTATCGAGTTAGACGAAGATATAATTTCCAAGGCGAAGAGAAGTCTTGACGAGATGTTTAGACTATCGGAGTGATTAGTCCTTCTCAATTGCTGACTGGTAAGCATAAACAAANATTAGGGGNAACAATGCCAGAACGGAGGCCTGTAGCAAGGTCCTGGAGTAGGTCTCTATTGGCTCTCCAAATGAATGGACCACGAATTCTGTCGAGTCACCGCCATTAGTTGCNACCCAAGCTATTCCCCCATCCAGGACCTGNGGCTGTGATTGGTCTACATCTTCATCCANAGTAAGCTGAATCAATGTGCNTTCCGTGGTGTTGTAATAGTATACATCGTTATTTCTATCAGATTGAAGCAAACTCCCCGTTGGATCGTCACGAGTTACCTGGAGAAATGCGACGACATCATTTGCTATACTTGGTGAAGAGGAGTCCCATCTGGGATTTGAAAGCAATGTCTGATTCCCGGTCTGTGTGTCAACCAGGAACGTTCGATTGAAGGGTCCGATATCGACCGTTGCGACTAGCCATTTGGATGACATCGNCATGTCAACTACCGAGGAGTTATTGTAATCAAATGAATATCCCGANTCCTCAAGTGATTTCTCTACTGAGTACTCTGATGTTGGATCCAATGCTATGGAAATAGTAAGACCGGTCTCTATTGACGTAATGTTGGCTNTTGGACCCNCNTCAGATGGNGCNGCCCAAGCNACCAATGGTCCTGAAGANGAGATTACAGTGGAGTTTGNTGCTTCTGGGACTGGNTGAGACGAGTTTGTCGAAATATCGTATAANAANAGGCTATTTGTNCCATTGAACTCGGTCAGCAAAGCTATCTCAACCTCGCCATCTGAGTTCTTTGCGATTGCTACATCGGCAATTTTGTGTACAGTATTCCTCCTAATTTGTGGATGGATTACTCCCTCGCCGTCATCATGTTCAAAGTAGTCGAATCTATTTCCTCCATAAAGAACGAAGCAATTTCCTTGGGCAAAAACATCTGGTGGCTCGTCCCAAGGCTTGCCACCTACTGACCTATTCAATTGCGAAGAAACATTCCAGGCATTTATTGAAACGCCAATTTCTGATGAGTTTTCNACGCTGATCAACCATTCTCCCGAACCTGACGCAGAAGACGCAGAGTTGGTATCGTCCAGTGTGAAATTCTGATGAGTTGCATCCCAGAGAATGACTGACCCGGTGACAAAGAGCATNGCCAAAATGAATGCGCCGGTCTGTTTTGATCCCGGCTCTCTTATCGGNTCAAGTGAGGAGTAAGCGGACTTGAACGACTTCTTGATTGTGGGAACGGGGTTCTGCATGAATCTAGCAAGTCTCCTGGTGAAAAGCCTCTCATCGGCGACTCGCCATATTGGCCCATGAGTTTTATCTGTGATATTGACTGCTAGGATGGCCACGGCTATACCNCCNATGATATCCACTATCCAATGAATTCCCAGATATACGATTGAAAATGCTGTTATTGCGATAAAGGAAATCAGAAAAATCCTGTATTTTGCCCACCTTCCATCTTCATCCCAACGATGCATGGAGAGCCATATTGCGAACGGCAATCCAATGTGAAGACTCGGCATCCCGTTTGTGAANGGGTCTATTCGATTGAACCAATTGTGTATCTCAGGAGTCAGGTCATAAGCAATTGTCTCCATCCCTGGGATATAGTCGCCAGTTACNCTAACGTTCATGAAAAGGTAGAATGGGACTGCAATCAAATAAACCCAGAACATGGAAAGTGAGACTCGATCGGCCATGTGCCTATCATCGAAATATATGGGGTAAACNAATGATGCGAAGGTGGCGGTCATGAATCCCATTACGTAGAAATGAGTCAACGCTGTATCGAGGAAATCTGATCTGAAAGATTCCTGAACCCAAANAGAAATGTCNCCCTCTATCGCAAAAACAAGGAATGTCATATCTAGTTGTGTGTTTGCCATAAGAACCCTGTCTAATCCATCTAGCAGNTCCTTCCAAAGATAAACTGAAAACACCACGATCATGTGCGCCCAGTATCTCCTGAACATATCGATGAANCCNTCCAAGCTTATTTTCGCATAAGGGGGCTTGAATACGGGAATTAGAGCGATGCTNATCAGAATAGCACCTGTCACCCAAGTGACGTAAATCCCGGTCGCAACGGCCATTTGTGATTTATCGGCATGCCACTATGCAATGAAATAAACGCATGTTAAATGCATCTAATCATGTGATTTTGAGTGAATCGNCGTTTCCGGCGTCAAGCTCGGANAANATTCTCGANACTATTTCCTTGAATGCTGTAGCTGAGTCTCCTTCGGGGTCCGAGATNATCCGATGNACNCCGTCATCCCCCCCTCGGACTATGCCNGGATCGAATGGCAATGAGCCAAGAAATGGCACACCTAGCTCCACAGCAGCAGCCTCACCACCTCCGGTTTTGAATAGGTCCAAGNTCAATTCCCANTTCCCTTCTGAGTCGGCTTTGCAATCTAATGGGACCCCCCCGGGGCCAATAATGGAAAATGATGACCCCGGTTCGCCTGTGCCCCTGATCTTGTAGCCACTCATGTTCTCGATTACTCCCAAGACCGGAACGGAAATCGTCTTTGCGAAATTTATTGACTTCCTGCTATCCAGCAAGGCCACCTCTTGGGGAGTAGTCACAATCACCACCCCATCAATACCGGGAAGATTCTGACTCACCGTTAGTGGTTCATCACTAGTTCCAGGTGGGAAATCGATAACCAANGTATCCAGCTCGCCCCATGCCACNTCCCCAATGAATTGCTGAATCGCNCCCAGCTTAATCGGGCCCCTCCATATCACTGGCTTGTCCGGGTCCTCTATCAAAAAGGCCATTGAAATNACNTTTACCCCACTTGGCCCAAGAGCAGGGAAGATCTGCCCCGCCTCGACATTCAGCTCTGTGTCTTCAATGCCTAGCATCTTTGGGACATTCGGCCCAGTGATGTCTATGTCCATCAAACCGACCTTCTTCCCCTGGCGAGCTAGGGAAATCGCTAATCCTGTCGCAACTGTCGACTTTCCAACGCCGCCCTTGCCCGATAGGACCATGACTTTGTGTTTTATTTGTGAGTCCATTTGGCTAATCCGCATTTTTCTCTGCATCTGCTGATATGCCTGCTCCATCTGAGCCCTTTGCTCGTCGGAGGNTTCCGNATTGGGATNCTCTTCGGCGGAACCTCCTNGNTGGTGCGATACGGGNGAGCCTGTCATTGGAAATTGGNAGAGAGAAGAATACTTCAATCCTGTTATTCATGGTTCTCGACAATATATTCTAATTATGAAGTAGTTATTTACTGGGGGTTTTTGGCCAATTTATGAGATTGCTTTTCGTTTGCGTGGGCAACTCTTGTAGAAGCCAAATTGCAGAAGCCATTGCCAAGGATTTGGGGCATTATGCATCGTCTGCAGGGACCAATCCTGAACAAAATGTCTCGAAGAATGCGATTGAGGTTCTTGATGAAATGGGGATTGATTCTTCTGGTCTGTTTCCAAAATCCATTGATTCCATTGAAACCAACGGATTTGACAAAATAATCAGCATGGGTTGCGGCGTGGAGTGTCCTAATTTNCCAATAGATTATGACTGGGNTTTAGAAGACCCCCATGGTAAGGATTTGCGCGTATTCAGGGAAGTTTATGAGAAGATAGAACGCAAAATATTGAGTTTGGATGATGATACCGACGCTTAGAAAAGCCGACCGGTGTTGCGACGCTCTACGCGAGTGTAGTGTAGTGGTTATCACCCCACGTTGCCAACGTGGGAACCCGGGTTCAAATCCCGGCACTCGCACCAGAAACGTTTAGTCTAATTCTGAGTTTCTCAAAATATGCGCAAACGCACCTATCCCAAGAGCCAATGATAGCATGATGGAGCCNATCAANATTTCAGTTGAGTTCTTNGAGATCCAAGATTGGCCGGTGTTTGCTTGGCCCTCCCTGGTTAGCTGGATTTGGTGAATCTGCTGCCCGGGGGCGGTCATTGATTGGTAGGTATCTGTTGCCCTGATCATTATCTCCATCTGGCCTTCTGCAAGAGTTGATCTGGTNCTGAAAGAAAGTGAGTAAATTCCGTCTCCGGCCACCCTATCAGAATTGTTTCCGTCATCGAGTAAAAGCATCCAACTTTCGGATTTGCCAATGGGTGCAAGTCTACCGATCTTGGCCTGCACGGAAACTACACCATCTGGGTCATTGACCTTCACCTCCAAGGAATGTTCGATCGGATCTCCCGACTCAGGAAGAATCACAGAGGGAGTTTCCAATTGACCTGCAAGAAACGTCAAATTGGAAATAATTGGNGGTTGGTTTAGTATTGANAGCTTGTCTGCTTGTCTGGATGACTTCGTAGTAGGNNGCCCCCCAATTTCTATTGTCGAGATTGANGAACCNTGATTGTCNACCAGGTACAAGGGGATGTTTTGATTCCCTGGTGNCATTGAATCTGGAATNACGAAAGAGCCNCCCCATAGTTCTGCGGAATAGGTTTGAGNGCTGAATGCNTCCNCCCACTGCCCGGTAACTNCCNCNCTGAACTCAAGTTCGGACAAAGGTCCGCCTGAGCCCGTGAGATCAACGGCCACCGATGAGACTCCATGCCCATCCACCACATTTACGCTGATTTCCACCTCGGAGCCCCTGAATGTACTAATTGGATTGAATGCTGCTGACATCAATCTCGGAGGTGAATTTGTGATTGTGATTGTCGCTTTATCTTCCACGGAACCCCAATAATCTTGCATCAGTACTGGAATTTCCAACTCACCAAATTCTAGACCTTCATGAGTGATTTCTGCAGTCCACACGCTGTCATGAATCACTCGATCCCCATTCAGGCCAGAGTCCGAAAGAGGAATCACTCCAAGGCCAATTTCTGAAAGGTCGACCGATATCGAAATGGCATCGGTATCGAAATCGAAAATGTCAACTTCTAGGT
>PBUX01000049.1 GCA_002728565.1 Methanobacteriota archaeon
CGGTTCCATCTTGGTTATTTTTGCACATTTCAGAAACTATCAGATCTGTCGACAAATAGAATGTACTTCCTGTGAGAATTAGGTGCGCCTCAACAGAGTCGTGGGTAATGGTCGATAATATAGGACCGTGGAATTCTCCGTCCTTCAATACCGGCTGGAAAACAACCTTCCCTGAGTCGTCATCGTCTCACGGTCCAGATACAGGTCGCTCTACTGGACCAGCGCGCCCAGACTCCTAGGGTCTTCCCCTGGATACCCCCACCTCATAAGGGCCACGACCAGTTTTTCATGGCTCCTGACTCAGGTGTTTTACTCATAACTCGCAGGCTGAACCTTGCTTGCTCTTCTTCCAATTCCTAAAGACTAAAATGATATAGATCAATGACCACACCGCAATGAGATCAGCGCGACCTAAATACAAAACTAGTGCGAGAGCACCATATAACAGCAACTGCTGTGGAGGTTTCTGACCTCAGAGTGACTTCATTTTTTCTCCTGATTTAAAGAAGCATTAACCCGAGTGATCGTTTTTCTTTGTTTTATAATAATGACTGCTTAGATACTAGCTTAAAAGACCCTATCTAATATCTTCAGGGTGTCATCATCAAATTAGAATNGATCACCTAATAGCGANCTCAAGGAAAGGGAGTAATAATGCACATCCAAGTTATCAACTTTGGCATCAATGTTTCCCAAAAAGACTTTGTAGCAGAGGCAGAAGGAGTGGCACCAGTCTTTGCTACCATGCCCGGACTCATAGGAAAATACTGGCTGGGAGACGAAGAGAATGGCATCTACGGTGGAGTATACATATGGGAAAACAAAGAGGCCTGCGAAGCCTACAAAAGTGGAGAAGTCTTTTCGGCGGTAATGACTGGCATGGGGTTCGTTGATCCGACATCGAAAGATTTCGGAGTCATTGAAAGCTTAACTGCTATGACGACGTAGCAGAGTTGTCCATAGTTTTTCCTTCAAGTGTCTATTCATTATNCGGTTTTGGGCACGCCCCACATGAAGGGCGTGCTGTTTTAAGGTGAAGAAGTCCCTTGTGAGAGTGGTTTTGCCGGGGATCATTACCATTGCACTCGTCGGCTATACACTTGGCGANGAGATACTCGCGGGTCGNAGCCCTAGNCTCTCGTCCTTCGCGCTAATTCACTTCGCTGGGTACCTCTTCTTTCTNCTAATGCCAGTAGAGGCCCTNGTTCCAATCTANCAGGCAGAAGGACANGCTGGNACGACACTAATACTCATCGCCGTNTCAACAGCGATCGTTGCTGAAATCATTGATTATTGCATTGGAAGAGCCATTAGTGACCGAGTGATTTATGACTTGATAGGTGAAAAGCGTTACTTGCGTTTCAAGAATAGCATCGATAAGTGGGGAGGTTGGGCAATCTTATTCTTCAACCTCTTTCCTCTATCGTCTTCGGTCCTATCATTGGTGGCAGGAATGATGCGGTACAGTGCTCGTCGGGCCCTTATGTACAGCGTCGCTGGACTGACATTGAAGTATTTTACAATTGTTTATTTTTTTGACCTGGTATCTTCGTGGCTATCGTAAAAGGGGATTCAATGCGTTTTNTAACCACTGCATTCATCAGATTCACATTCGTACTGTGCNCCGCNGTCTTAGCNGTACCNGCCGATGCACAGTGGACNAATCGNTACCCNCACGTCGGAACCGGTCANCACGTCTATCTCGAAGGCTATGAACTTCCGACGATGAATGTTGGGCCCACGTCTCCAGCAGTATCGCCAGAAGGAGACCGTGTTGCGTTTAGCGCCCGAGGATGGATCTGGATGCTTGATATTCAGACTGGTCTAGCGACTCGCATCACCGACGGTGAAGAGATGGATTTTCGCCCTGCATGGTCTCACGATGGCANAGAACTAGCTTTCGTGCGCGACGATTCGCGGGATACTTGGATTGTCGTTCGAAACCTCGAGACCGATGAAGAACGGGTGATCAATACACCAGCTATCGATCTGGATCCAGTGTTTGGACCACAAGGTGAAATCATCTACTCGTCAGCTGCAGCCGGCCGCTTTGATCTCTGGAGTGACAATGGCACAGCATTGACCGAAGGGCGCCCGTACGAACTCAAGCCAAGCCTTAGTCGCGATGGTGATGTATTAGTACACCTGCAAAAGGGTGGTGGACTAGACCGAGTGGTAGCAGTCAATCGAGCGACCGGCGATANCAAACAACTTCTGACTGATGGGATCCTGTCCCAAACGCGGCCTGCGATCAGTCCAGATGGTTCCTACTTGGCGTATAACTGGCCGACCCAGGAGGGGTATGAACTTCGAGTGCTCGGCGTCGCAGACCCCAGCACCTCGGTATTCCTCACGGGAGGGCTGAGAGGCCTCCCGCTCTCGCCAGCTTGGAGCCCAGATGGGACCTGGCTCTGGTTCACCGAGGCGGGTGCGGACGAAGTCATGCGCTTGTACCGGGTGCCTGCAGCAGGAGGTGAGACCGAGGAGGTTCCTGTCCTGACATGGGACTGGGGAGCGGCGACTGGCACCCTTCGCGTAGTCACGAGAGANNAGAGAATTGGAGGAGGAGAAGCTCCGGCTGCTGCACGCCTAAACATTCTTGATGGGTCAGGACATCCGGTTGTCCCATCGTCTGGGTATGCTCAATTCGAAGGCCAGAACGGCCGAGTGTTCTTCTACTCTCCGGGTGTCATTGAGGTATCTGTTCCAGAGGGTACTGTCACGGTTGGAGCCGTCCGAGGTTTAGATACTCCCGAGGTAACGCGCTCAGCCGTGGTTCGTGCAGGTGAAGTTACCGAGATTGANGTCATGCTCGAAACCGTATGGGATGCGCGAAGTGCGGGATTCCTATCGGGTGACCATCACTTCCACCTTAATTATGGCGGACCGTTCGGTCTGGATCCGGAGGATCTGCCGCTGATGATGCGAGGCGAGAATCTTGATGTCGCAACACCTCTCTTGGCCAACCTCCACACCCGATTCGAGGATCAGAAGTTTTGGGGTTGGGAGAAAGGAGATGCCCCGCCGCTGATCCGTTTCGGTCAGGAAGTGAGGTCACACTTCTTGGGCCACGTATCCCTTTTGGACACTCGCACACTTTTTTGGCCGTGGATTTGGGGTCCGGGCTACCAAGTCTACGGTTTAGACGACCGACCTAATTCAGATGCATTGACTCATGCCCGCCACCAAGGTGCTATCGGCGGTTACGTCCATCCAGTGGGAGATTCAGACCCGTTCGCGCCCGAAAATGTCGCTAATCCACCAGTCCTTTTGGCCGTGGACGGCATTCTTGGGAACATGGACTGGTTGGAAGTAGCTGTTCTATGGACAGACGAGATCGGGACGTCAGAGATGTGGTATCGGTTCCTGAATGTGGGATCCCCCATCTTGCTCGCGGCGGGGACAGATGCAATGGCCAACTTCTACCGGACTATGCCGCTAGGTGTCAGCAGGCTCTACGTGCAGACGCAAGGTGAAACTAGCATGGCAGCGTACATGGCAGCGATGAAAGAGGGACGTTCTTTTGTAACGACAGGCCCAATGCTTGAGTTTGAGTTGGATGGTGCTACACCTGGAGACGTGGTGTCGGGAGAGGTGTCCGCCCGTTTCAAGATCGATCTCGCATCGGCGGTGGCGGTCGACTTAGTCGAAGTAATCGTCAATGGTCTAGTAGTCTGGTCTGGCCCTGGTTTAGATGGTCCAGGAAGCCGCACCTATCAGGGTTCCATCGATCTTCCAAGTGCAGGTTGGGTGGCTGTTCGGGCTCGCGGCGGCGAAACGGTCTGGCCAGCAGCGGATAGCTATAGTTTCGCTCACACTAGCCCCGTATGGATTGAGTCAGTCGGAAGCGCAGACCCTGATGCCTTCCAGAGGGCCGCCAAAGAATTGATGCCGATCATCGATGTAGCAGAAGAAAGGCTCCGAGCATCTTATGGAGACGTGGCGACGCCTCGAATACTATCAGATTTTGAAGCTGCACGAACGAAACTTATGGCACCAATGCCGCATCCCTGACACCTTGCCGTACCTCATCCTGGATTGTGAGAGGCCTACACTGGCATAAGTCAGTCGAAGATGATTTCTCGTTTGTTTAGCCACATGAGCAACACAATTGACAGCCCATAACTAAACGTTATTACTGGCAAGAATTCGTCTGACATCACATCCACTAAAGGACTTGTGAGTTCATTGACGATTATGCCTATTTGCGGAAGAAGAAAACCCATAATCCCCACACCTGAGAAAAGACCTAGGCACAAGTTTCTTTTAAATTTCCTGGATTCTTGCTCGTGCTGGACCAAAAGAAGCACCTGAGAGCACAGTTTTTCTTTATCTCTTTGAGAGTAAAAAACCTCTTTTTCCTTCTCTATGATAGTCTCTAATCGGTTCATCTTAACTTCTCCAATGCTCGACTTATTTTTGATTTCACAGTGCCCGGTTTCAAGCCCACGACCTCCGCTATTTCCTTGATTTGGTAATCATAAACATAGCGCAGTGTGAACATGGTCCTTTCATCTTCAGCGAGAGGTTTAATGAGACCAAAAAACCCGATATCACCTTCCAGATCAGGTGTGTAGCTCGGCTCGTCAATCCTCTCTAGAGTCAGATACCGATCCTCTTTGCGAATCAGATCCTTGTAACAGTTGACCGTGATACCTGTAAGCCACCGCCGGAAGTCCTTCTTGATATCGAAGCTCTTTAGATATTTATAAGCTCTTAGAAAGGCCTGCTGCGAAATATCTTCAGCAAACGCTCTATTCCCCGCAGTCAAGCGCATACCCAGCCCGAACAAATAATCAGCATGTCTTTGGACCAGGATTCCATAGCAGTCGATCTCACCGCTGAGGGTTCTCTCGACCAATTGTTCGTCTGTTTCCATCAAGGAAGATAGTCAATCTTCTTTTTCTTACTATAAATGCCATATGAAAGTAGCCCCAAACCAATACATATCATTAATAGTCCTACCCCAAAGACCACGTCCACTCCTAATCCAAATTTTCCAAAGATAGCGAGCCCAACTCCTACTCCAATCGCAATACTTCCAGAGCGAACATCATCTTTGTCTCGTGGTTTTTTACCTTTGAATCCTGGGATATTTTCCAGTACTTCTGGAGACAACTCTTGCCCGCTCTCTATCAGCTTTTGCAACGTAGCGTGTACCTGTTCTTTGTTACGGCTCTCAAAGTAATAAACGATCCCGCAGATAAACACTGGCATTAACAAAGCTATTATTGGNACAAGNATNTCAANACCCATNCAACCNCTCNTCATTTAGTGAATNNCTATNCCNTCTTANTAAGNTATACTCGAATTCGAACAAAAACGTTGCACCGNTGNAAAGNTCGTCCATCCAAAAAAACCTANNTGTAGGGAGTACTNACCCGATGNAACCCNTTCGCTACCTAGNCCTGAACCTCCCAAACCCAANCTAAGTGAGTTNAGGTTCNTCTGAATTGCTGAGAAATATCCCGTCGGATAAGTTGTCTATACACTTTNGTGTGAATAATGGAGTCGAGTGTCACTGGANAGGAAATTCATAGGAGATTTTGATGAAATTAGGCGTCACTGTGTTACCTGTCGTTTTAGTTCTGTGGACTGGATTGGTTCAAGANNTAAAAGCCCAATCATTTGATATTCTCATCAAGAATGGGACNGTTTTGGATGGGACTGGTAACCCGGGTGTATTAGTTGATATCGGAATTTCAGGAGAAACCATTACCGCTGTTGGATCACTCTCGAATGCTTCAGCTGGTGAAGTAATCGATGCTCAAGGTATGCATGTGGTGCCAGGGTTTATAGACATGCATTCCCATGCCGACCGTTCTCTGTATCAGGGAAACGTGTTGGATAGACAAGCTTCAAATCTCGTAGCTCAAGGTATTACGACTATCGTCGTAGGGCCGGACGGAAGGAATCCAGTATGGCCGTTAAGTGAGGAGGTGAGAGGATACTCTGACGGAGGAACAGCAGTCAATGTTGTTCCAATGGTTGGACATGCCACAGTGCGAAGAGAGGTAATGGGAGATGATTACGAAAGAGAGGCTACAGGAGCTGAAATCGAAGAGATGAAAAACCTAGTTCGCCTAGGCATGGATGAGGGCGGATGGGGGCTAGGTGCAGGACCAGAATATCGCCCCGGTAGATTTGCAAGTACTGAAGAACTGATCGAATTGGCTGAAGTGGTCAGCGAATACGATGGATTTTACTACGCACATCAACGGAGCCAATCGCCACTCCCACTCTGGCTAACACCAAGTATTGTAAGTGATTATGCGCCCCCTTCAACTTGGCCTGAGGGCTGGAGATTGACTGCTACAGACGGAATGCACGAGACCATCAGGATTGGTAGAGAGACAGGAATCAGAGTTGTGGGCACTCACATAAAGGCGAAGGGCCCTGCGACATGGGGTCAGTCAGCAGTGGACGTGATGGCCATTGATCGTGCACGAGCAGAGGGTGTGCAGGTTTATTTAGACCAATACCCTTACGAAACGTTCGGGGGCGGTTCTGTAGAGGTGATTCCAAGGTGGTATTATGCTCCAGTAGGCACAGATAGAAGCGGAGGATTGGATGATCCTTTCTGGAATACTCCAGGACTCATGGATGATCACCTCGCCAATCTTCAGGCACATCTAGATGATCCAGTGCTGTTCCAAGAATTTTTAGAAGACACACGGTACATTCTTGATTTACAAGGGGGTGCCGATCGGCATGTGATCGTTATCTCGCCACTTGTTGATGGTGAATCACTTGTTGGAATGACCTTAGGAGAGGTTGCACGCAGCAGAGGAAATAGTCCTACCGACCAGTTGATCGAGTTTGCCTTAACCCTAGGGACACCAGAACTAAGATCAGGAGTTAGATTCAGAGGCTTAGCAGGGTCAGCTGAAGATGTGGAACATTATATGAAGCAGGACTATACTGCCACATCAACAGATGCGGGAATTGTGCGGGACCCAAGGCCAGGTCAGCATCCCAGATATTTTGGCACTTACCCACACAAAATCGCGACATACGTCAGAGATAAAGGGACAATCACGCTACCCTTTTTCGTCAGATCTTCTACCGGGTTACCAGCTCAGATCGTAGGCCTAGAGGATCGAGGCTACATCCGAGTTGGTCAAGCAGCGGACATAGTCATCTTCGATTACAAAACTGTTCAAGACTCCGCCACGATTCTTAATCCAGGGGGTGGAAATCAAGGGATAGAATTTGTGATGGTGAATGGTGAATTTGTGATGCAATATGGATCCCTTACAGGAAAATTACCTGGAACTCCACTCTTAAAAGGCGACTAACCAGTCGGTAGATAGGGAATAGTCCCAGCCGCGTCTGAGTCGTCGATGACGTGAAAGGTACTCACGCTGCCAGCCTGACGAGCTGTTCCGAATTCAGCGTACGCTGGATCGCTTGCGAAGGCCTCAATTGCCTCCATCGTAGGAAAGGCCAGAAGGGCGATGATCGAGGCGGTAGAAGGCTCTCCCTCCACTGTGGTAATGTTTCCACTCCGTGAAAGGTATTTGCCCCCATGTTTGTGCACGATCTCGTGAACGTGCTCCGCATATCGTGGCACCCACGCGTCATCGGTCACTTCGATGTTGGCAATCAAGTACATGGTCATAATAGAGGTTCCTTTTCGTGAGGGGTGAGTTAGATCCAAGAGATGGAACGTAGGAAGGAAATAGTCGTATTGGCAAATGGGCGCTTCCCGTGCCGTGGGGGTGGCGAATTTGTAGCTAGTTGGTTTTCTTCTCGCTATGAAATCAACTTCTTCAATCTGGTTAGTAGCCATACTCATT
>PBUX01000050.1 GCA_002728565.1 Methanobacteriota archaeon
AATGAGGTGGTCATTTCATCGTGAATACGCAGATGCTCTACTGATCTTGGGCTAGAAGTGCTTTGCCTCTCGGCCAATTCTCTCAATGACCCATCCCTTATTGCNGATCTGATTGCTGAAATGGCCTTTATCCATTCAGAGCACTGATCGGNCATTGACGATTCCTCCCCCGTGGTTGACTCGATTCTTCGAGGTCCTGATTGGGAAAGCAAAACCCCCATGGAGGAAGCTTGCCTAGACCTGGCCAAATCGAAAATATCCACTCCCATCCATGCCAACAGCGCGCAATTATCGGGACCAGAAATTCCCGGTGCCCAAATTAAAGAGGCGGGGAATCTGNTTCTAATGGNCANTANGGNTCTTTCCAGGTCTTCTCTGGAGTTTGCGAGCTGGGGGGCNTCTGTAATTACAATCAATGATGGTTGATAATCCAATGAGTTCAGAGAATCGTCGTGATGGAGGGAGTTCCAGGAGATGGGGAAAACCTCNNGTCCCGTNCCCGGTTTACCCGAGTTNGACTCAACCAANCTTGGCGGTAGAAGTAATCCCTCTTGGAAAGACCAAACATCCTTTGAATCAAAAGGAAAGCAAAGATTTCCCCTAGTGGAAACACTAAATTCAGAAGGAATATCGTCACTGGATCTGGTAGAAGAAAAAGGTGCAATTGAAACTGGCAATTCTGGATCGATATCCGAAAGAATAAGTCCGGGGGCCCATGAGCAAGGATCTCTGCGGTCACCGAGTGAGAAAATTCTGGCAAATCGTTGTCTAGCGACGACATCTCGTCCTAACGGCCGTTCGGTCATTGTACTTCGATTGAAGCTATTCGCTTGAAGGATTCTAAGGGGCNTCTCCCCTCGGCATGTTGTGCGCAGAGTGGTGACAGTCTTTTTTTCGGTGCTATTGTTTGGTCATTTCTCACTAATTGGGGTAGCCCAAAATGAAAGCAAAGTGGTAATTGAAACCTGGAATAGTGATGAGATTTCGGGGCCAGTTTGGATATCACTGGAATGCGAGCAGATTAGTTGCAACGGAATGGAGCTGATTGTATTTCATGATGGCAACAAAAGAAATATTTCAGATTTGCACCAAGTCGAATGGGCGGGCTTTGTCAATTCTACAATTTCATGGGAATTAAGGGCAGAAAGTTCCTCTATTCAATACATAATTGAAACAATTTACCCGATGAGGNGTCTAGAAAACGAAAGTATTCAGGNATATAATANNGGCAACATTTGTTCTGAGAATGTTGAAGGAAGNGGGAGTGAAGTTCCAACAATAGAATTCGAAGATCTACCCAATCTTGTTCCACAGGAAACTAGTGAAAGTAGTGAATGGCAGCTTTCTGAATCGGCCCTGATCGGGGCATTGGATGGAGTTACAGATAAAGATTCGATGAAAATCAGGGGCCATCCTGGTGATATAATTGAGATTGAAAATCTACTTGGTCCCGCAAAAATGAGTTTAGAAATATGGGATGTTCAGGAAAATGGAAAGAGCTTGATTGAAAATATTGGAGCAGACGAAGTACCGGGAAAATTACTGGAATACCCTGAAATGGGTGAATTATGGATTAGAATTATCCACGATGGGGAAGATGGTTTCCACCCATATAAATTTCAATATTCTAGACATGCTGCATCCGCTGAAGGGCCTGATTGCAGAGAAATTAGCAGCCCCTGGTCAAATGGGGCAGGACTAGTTTTGGNAGAAAGGGGCTATGAAAATCACGAAGCGCCAAGATCTGCTGGTTTGACGTATGGTGGCCACATCTCATCTTCTGATCCAGAGGGAGATTCATTGTTGGTTAAGGTAGGTTCTGGCGTGTCCTTGGAAACAAGATGTGAGTTCTCTAATGATGCTAGGGTGGCTGTGATAATTCACCAACTGAATGGCNCCAAAGAAATTATCGATAGCGATTCTATGAAATGTCCGGATTCGCTAGAAACTGGAAAGAACGCCTCACAAGTCGAATTTAGATTTTCTTCGAACTTTACAATTTCTTGGGAAATATCCGTTTGGACCGATGATTATGGAGATTATGTTGGANTTGGTGATGCGCCNGAATCTATTTGGAAGTCAGAGGNCATTCTGGAAGAATGGCCNATTGTTGGAATAGGTGAAGTTGTNTCTGGAGAATTGGCCGAGGATGACAGGGTCGATATCTATGCATTTCGGATTTCAGAAAACATATCAGGGTTNGATAATGGGTCAATAGGGGCCAAAGTTGCTATTTCCACCCCTCAAGGGCTTCAATCNGCCATTAGTTTCCAAATCCAATCTTTGAGTCAAACGGATTGGGTAATCAACAATTCCAGTAATGGTGGGCCGATTGAGCTACCTTTTGGAGTTCATGCCATTAGGGTCGAAGGGGTGGTCAGCGAGGACATTGAAGGCGAATATTCCTTCACAATCATTATTCTTGGCCCTATGGAAAATGACTCGTCCGAATTTGAAGACTTGTCAAGTTTATTTTCTGAATTTTACATCCTTGCAGGAATACTNCTTCTGTTGCCATTAATTGTTGTCCTATGGTGGAATAGAGGNAATTTTGGAAGGAAATCAAGTGCAATTGTAGAAATTGAGCAGCATGAAAAAAGGAAGCTGGGGATGCTAAGGAGGAGATTGTTGGAAGCATCGACTGATGAAGAATCTGGAAAGAGGATAATTGATGATGCTTTGAGTCAGTTAGCCGATAGCGCCTGGGAAGGGGTCATNCAGGATTGGGGGGATCCATTGATCAACCACAATACTGGAAATGTCGAAATCAAAGCCTGGCGTTTGGATAGTGAAGGTGATTCATTACTAGTCGGTATTCGAATAGGCGATGAGATTTGGGACCTTGCGGCAATGAGAATTCATTCTCCTGAAGGGTCATCTGCAGAAATTGTGGAGGTTTATCCNAAGCATCTTTTCCAGGATGATCAAATATACCTGGGTAAACTGAATTCTGACTCAATAACTTTCTTCAGAGTTGGTATTGAAGGCTCACCTGAATTTATTGGATTCCAATTATCGGGTTTAGTTGGTGGAGAGCCATTTGCTGCATCGCCAATAAAGGCAATAAAATGGAAATAATGCTATTGTTCAACCTCTTCTCCTTTTCTCGGCTTCGAAAAGAATCCGGTCTTCCAGGGCATTCAATTCACCCTCCATTTCATCCCTTAGCTCTCTAATTTTCTTGCTCATTTTTCGGGAGGGTTTCTTTGGCATTGCTAACTTTAGAACAGCTGTAACCGAGCCGCGAAATGCCCCTCCTCTATGACTTGGAAGGCCCCTGTCTGGAATCAGTATNGTTTCCCCTGGCTTTGAACCTGGTGGGACGGAAATTTTNAGATTTTTTGAATCGATGTGTGGTATCTCGATTTCGATGCCCAGGGAGAGGTCCGCATAGCTTAACGGAAGTGCCATCAGTAGATCTTGCCCATCTCTCTCAAACCAAGGGTGTGGTTCCAAATTTAACTCAACATATAGATCTCCTGGATTTCCATTTATTGAAGCAGAAGATTCGCCTTGTCCCTTAATTCTGAGTCTTGTTCCGTCCCTAACTCCTGGTCTAATTGAAAAATTAACCTTGGAGTTCTGGAATGATCTTCCTTCTCCCTTGCAAGAACTACAAGGGTCTGTGATAATTCTTCCAGATCCACGACAAGATGGGCATTCCTTCCTCACCCTTTGGCGAAACGGCCCAATCATTGAGATTTCGTCAATCCTTCCTCTGCCATCGCAGGATGGGCATTGCCTATGTCCATCAGGGGTTGATGACCCTCTTCCCTCGCAAATACTGCAATCCCTCTTCACTTCAATCTCNATCTGGTCATCCATGCCATCCATGGCAGCTTGAAATGGGACTCTCTGACGAACCAAGATGTCCGAGCCATTTTCAACTTGTGTACCTTGTCCNCCAAAAAACTGATTGAACAAAGAGTCGAATCCGCCGCCAAAGAGGTCGTCAAAATTGATATTTACACTTTGGAAACCACTAGGGCCGAATGGAGAGCCGCCNGGCCTGTCATGGCCGAACATGTCGTAATTCCTTCTCTGCTCGGGATTGGAAAGAATTGCGTAAGCTTCCTGTAATTCTTTGAATCTGGATTCAGCTTCTGGGTCATCNGGATTCTTATCNGGGTGGAATTTTCTGGCCAATGAGCGGAACGACTTCTTGATTTCGGAATCCGAAGCGGAAGANTCCAGACCCAGTACCTCGTAGTAATCTCTCTTTTCGGACATGCCCTCAACGTCTACTCGCTCGGTCGGTGTACTATCAATCGTTCCCCGTTATGAGAGATATGATCCGCATGATGAGCAATAGTTCGATTCTGTGTCATTATATGTCCCACACTCTTGGCACATAATGGCAGATCGGGAAATTGTCGAGTCATCAGAAATAGCCCAAATTGAGTCTTCGACTCCGGCATCACTCCAATTTTGANCTTCTGANTCTTCTCCCGATTTGATTTTTTTATCCTTGATTATNCGCATATTTGCGGATTTTTCTATTGCCTTATCCAATGATAATCTGGCACGTTCAAAGAAACTGATNCTTTCTCCGACTTCATTATTATTTTCTGTTGCATTTACATTCTCATCAGGTGGNGATTCCTCACTTAGATCGATATTTTCCTCNGAAGNTTCCCGATTAAGGNCGCCAATGGAGCCGAGTAGCNTTTCCTTGGCTGAATTCCCCCTTCTTCCTCTGATTTTAGTGTACGCCTTACTCTCTAACCTTTGATTTGCAATTTCACTATTTTCCCAAAGTCCTTTATCTTCCTGTTTGTATGTCTTTGAAAGCCTGCTGATTGTCTTTGAACGAAAATACTCGTGGTCTCTAACGATAGAATATCTGTACACTGCGAGCAATCCNATCAGAATTGCAAATACATGAAGAGTTATTTCAGATAAAGAATCATTCGAAAGTGCTTTGCTAAATTCTGGAGAAGAAAGTCTGAAAGCAAAAAGGCAGATGCTAGGAAAAAATAGCAAGGCCACTGATACTACTTTCGACCTACTGGTCATGCATGCTGGTCATTGAATGGTGGTTTCAACTGTTCGTGTATTGAAATCATGTGGAATCACTATTTAGAAGATCCCCGACGGAAAGACGTGGAGCCAATAGTGACCGTGTCGACCACAATTGAGACTTACGAAGATCCAGTAAAGGTATCTGACGCAATAAANAAGATTTTTCCCGAGTGGGAGGTTAGCTCTTCGATTGATTTATCTAATGANAAAATGGACAGTGGGGGAATAANTGTGCGTGGAACCACTGATTCGATAGATAAGATGCTAGCAATTATCAGAGAAGCTAGAATCTTGGATACTGCCTTAGATGTCATGTCAATGAATCTCAAAGATGATCAGACTGAGTTTTTAATCTCAAAACAATCAGCATCAGTTGGGAAGGTGTCATTTTCTCTTTCAGAGGATCAATTTGGAGGTTTAATCAGAGTTTGTTTGCAAGGGCAAGATTTGGGGCTTTGGCTTGAGCAACAAACTTGGCATAGTGGCAGGGATTTGGTTCCAAGGAGCATTGGCGATGATTTTGCGATGGATAATTCCGGAGAAGCTGTAGAATGGTTTGACGCAAAGGGTAAGAGATTTGCAAGGGATGATTAATGAAGAGTTTAGTCGCTATTTGTAGCTTTGGAAACAGTGGAAACAAAATCTAGCTGGGTTTCAAAATCAATTTTGCCAAATTCTGGAAGATGGATGAAAATAACTGAGCATCTATTTTGGCATATTTTTCCGACGGCATCNAGTGTCCGGAAATACGTCTCATTGCAAATGAAGCCTCCAGCGTCTTCGCTCCAAACATATTTGTCAGATAAATCGGACAGGGCTNCACTAATTCGGGAGAAATTNGCTGTGGAATATAGATTTCCGGGCGAATCNTCGATGATTTTCCTATTGTTGATTTTTCTTCCAGAATTNTCACATATTTTCATNTCTAGTAAATTTTTACCTTGTTTCTCTATTCTGATTAAATCGGTCTTGTAAGAGAAACCAAGATGCACTATGGATGAATATTGGGCACCATGTTGGATTCTTCTAGGAGTCTCCTTTGAGCCCGCTTCATCCACTGTGAGCAATAGAGTTTCAATTTCTAGACCATTTATTCCATTTTTGGCAATTTCACCAAGGATCTCTTGAGATGGGTTTGATGTGAAATCGGAGAATTTGGTGAAGCCTGTGATCAATACCCTAAGCTCAGTCATGGTGAGTGGATGGGGGGTAGACAGATTTCACTTTCCATAGTAAGTTAGTAGTCATATTCTTCCGTCAATGATGCTGGGGGTGGTCGTGGAAGAGGAGCTGGTGGTGAAGCTAGAGACCGNGGAAGAGGANCTGGTGGTGAAGCTAGATCCTGAAAATCAAAGAGTTAGAAATCCATTCGGAATATTCATTGTAATCTGGAGAGAGTTGAGCGGGGGAATTGGTCCTTGGGGCGCGATGAGGCCATTATTTGCACTATTACTAGCATTAATTCCATTTCTTTTCCTTGGCCAACATTTCAATCGAGAGCATAGGAAGGGTTTGGAGTGGTTCCTTATCCAGTTCCCACTCGTTTTATCCATTGTCCTCTGGCCCGTTCTATTTGTGTGGTCGATTATCGACGCCTGGTGGGTCTCAAGCAGTATCGTAGCATCCGCACAAAATGAATCNTATCTAAAATCCATCAGGGATTGATAATGGGCTGAATAGGTGNCCGGGACTAGTTGACTGAGCTAATTGCATTCTNATCAANTCTTCCCATTCCCTCAAAACNCCTATTGTGGGAGCAAATGCAAGTTCTGTAGAGTTGATGCAGACCCTGATAATTGTATCAAAAATGTCCATCCTNTCTTCATCGACATTTGCGATGAGATTCTCCAATGGAAAATCNGAAATTATAGGAGAAACATCCACCTCTCCAATTTCCTTTGATTCGGTGATTGTCTCGGGTAATTCCTCATCAAGATTTATTGCCTTTCTCATCAATGAATCGGTCAAAATTCGAAGATATTTGGAAATTACCAAGGAGCACTCAATTAGTGGAAGTTGATATTGATTGACGAAGCTGACCATATTACTTTGTAGGAATAACAGCTTCTCTTCTAGTGGGGATGTTGGGTTAGGAGCTTGCTCGTTGACCTCGCTCACGGCCATCTGAGGTAGCTATGGCAAATGAAATCATTGACATCAAGTTGTCCTATCATCATACCTGATTGGAGAACCGCTGTTGCCCCTAATTCCATCTAACAGATCATCATCGATCTCGAAGTAGTCGTTNAGCCAGTCTCCATCNGTGTCCCAATTTGTTGGATCGGTGCCATCTGCAATTAAATCCCCATCTATATCCAAAATCCACCAACCATAGGGNTACTCGCCGAGTCCCGGGTTAGGTAAGTGAAACTTATCACCCGCTATTCTATTGTATGAATCTGTCCAACCGCCGTTAACCAACACTTCGTCATCGCTGGAGTCGACGCCCTCATAATCCTCATCATTGTCGACAACAACATANGCATAAAGCAAGTCTTCTTCATTGATTTTATTCATTCTAAGATAATTTGTTGGGTAGTTATTTGCTCCGAAACAAGTTCCCAGCAGCGATTCCCTAAGTTGCCACCATTCCTCGACATCTTCNCCAGAGCAATCAAACAGTGAGGCTGCCCTCACAGCCGATGGTGAGTTCAAGGTTGCATTTGCTACTGCATAGTATTCTTGGAAATTATTGTATGGGATATAANTGCATCCTGCAGAACCGGAACAGTCCCAACCCCCATCTCTATCGGGATCTTGCAAAGAATCAGTCGGATCAGTGGGGTCGTGGGTAAACCAAGCCCAGTCCAGAGATGGACGNGAAATGGATCCATCAGNAATGCTGATTGGTTTCCAATTATTTTCCGTNACCTCTAGCCACTGAACCTGGATCTTTAGAAAAGAGGACCAATTGTCATTGGATTCGTTCCATCCCCTATAATATTCATAATAGTCAGGCAACATGTCCCCATCTGTATCATTATCCAATGGATTTGTTCCAAATTTGAATATCTCCCTGCCATCTGAAAGTGACATGTCAGGAACGTAATCGACTATCTCCGAACCATTGAAAATTGGATTCATCAGTAGTGAGTCCGANTCGGAATCTGGATCCATCGGTTTTGTTCCATTGAGATATTCCATGAGATTTGTGAAAAGGAGATCATTGACACCATTGGAAATTTGTAAATCGGTCTGGGACTCGANAAATTCCCTATCGACCCAAATACCCTGGCTAGCAGGGGTATCGGAAAACTCTCTGCCGTACCAACCGTCCAAATCTGGATCNTAATTGGCATCAAGTGGATTTACTGGATTTAATGACCACCTGAGTGAGTTTACAGGTAGCACTTCAAGGTATTCTGAGTAGCAATATTCCCANCCATCAGGCATTCCATCTCGGTCAGAATCATCNTCGGTAGGGTCGCTTATACCAGCAAGTGTTTTGTTGAAATTGTTTGGATCAAATTGGTTGATCAGGCCTACTCTCTCTGAAGAAGATGTGCTTTTTGAGGAAAATGTGGTGTAAATCCNTCCCCATGCTTCTTCNTCTGAAAGCCCTTCTTCTTCGATTAGAGCATTGACTGCATCTTCGCCATATGAAATGGTCTTGGTACCATTTTGCGTATTGCCGATTGCAAGTCTCTTTCCGAACCACATGGAGTCGAACTCAGCAAGATTATCAAAAGTCTCAGAGTCAGAAATCACACCATCGCCATTGCAGTCAAAAGAATCTCCATCTGTGTCGTATGATGTATCAGAGTTGGACAGCGGATTCATTTCCCATCTATTTTCTTCTAGATTCCAACCAGTAAACCAGTACTCAAATCCGTCGCTCATCCCATCCCTATCAGTATCGGGATCCTTTGGGTCAGAGATTCCCATAATGGACGATAGGAGTGTCTTTTTTGGGTTTCCTTCTTTCCAGTCGTTATACTGATCCATGGCCAATTCTGCTCTNCCTTCTTTGCCAAACAGAATCCTGAAAATCCTATTTTCGGTATCTAGGCTATTGATGGAGTCTGCTTCGNCCCAAAATATCGGAGCGTCCTGTGGNGACAAACCNCCATTGATTGGCCTATTATTGGTTAAATTTAATTCGATTATGTCACTAATACCATCGCTATCAGAGTCGAATTGTCCATCTCCGGGAGTTAGTGGATTGAGAGTCCAAGTCCCCTCGGTGGAATTCCATGTTGTGAATATCAATTCTACTCCGTCTAATATTCCATCTCCATCAGTATCGGGGTCATTTGGATCTGAAGTTAATCCAGATTTTATTCTCTGGTCCTCGGAAATGAAATGNCCGAAAGAAAGTGGNGATTGTGCTCCAATCCAAGGAGTAGGNACCAATGACCCAGANAGCGCGCTAAGATAGAACTGCGGTGAAGAAATTGTGCGATCAGTTTCACTGAAATTACTACTAATGGAATTATACTCCTCCCAATTTGACATTCCATCNAAGTCTGGATCNCCTAGGCCATCTCGGCTATCNACNGGATTTAAGGTCCATTTTTGGTCCAATAGCGCCCATCTCGCATTATAGAATTCCCAGCCATCTGGCATCCCATCACCATCAGAGTCCGAATTGAGTGGATCTGCAGNACCTGCATCGGTNAAAGGACGAGAAGAAGATAGCGAGGTTATGTATGGCCCCATCATCTCACCGAATGATGCTGAGGAAAGTCCTGGCCAGGAGTGGTGTGCTAATTCAGAAGTGAAGCCTCCGGGGTATGACACTCCTGATAGTTCTCCACTTGAAGTTAAAATTGAAGATTTCAAATGATACTCCATCCAATTGACAAGTGATTCATTAGCACTGATTACCCCATCCCTGTCGACGTCAAAACCATCACCATCAGGGTTTCCAAGATAATCTGAGCCATTCATTGGATTGATTCCGGAGTTCTCTGATGGCCAGGTGCACGAGTACCGGGCCTCCCATCCATCTGGCAGAGAATCGCCATCGGAATCGTATGAGTTTGGATCCGTTGGCACCCAAAGAGAAGCTGAATCATTAGACTCGCCGTGTGATTCAAGCCCCTCGATCAATGCATTCTCGAGAATTACCGACCATTCATACTCGCACAAATTATCCAAACCATCCCCATCAGCGTCTTCATATGCGTCATTGGGATTCAGCGGATCTAGCGTCCATTGATTTCCCCCTGTGTACAAGTCCCCGATCCACCNCCTATTCATTATCTCCCATCCATCGGGCATCCCATCTCCATCGGAGTCAGGATTGGTGGGGTCTGTTGGCGAGTCGGTCCCACCACCGGATCCAGAGCCAAGCCAACCCCCCAGATGTACCTCTTTTGCAGATTTTCCTATCTCGGTGTCGCAGATATAATCTCCATTAAGGTAGTAGCACTCNAAGATCGTCGAATCAGGGAACCANCCCCAATATTCTTGACCGTCTGAAAGGCCGTCGCCATCAGAGTCAGAATCACGCGGATCGGTGCTTCCTGTTCCATCGGAAGATGAAGCGAATCTAAACTCCTCGAGATTTGTCCAGTCTCTTGAAATTGTATTGCTGTTCCAAGTGATTGAGATGCCATCTGAATCGGGGTCAAGGTATGAATCGTACGGATTGGTTGGATCTAGTCCATTGTGGAACTCCCAACCATCTGGCATCCCATCCAAGTCAGAGTCATTAGAATGAGGGTTCATTCTTACGAAATTCATGTATTCCCCAGGAGAAATGACGGCAAATAACCAATGATCTTCGCCTTTGTATANTGAATTCATGGAAGTGACCAAGCCTTTTACTTCGGTTTGATTCTGATGTACTCCAACCACTCCTTCGTTAGTTCCTTCTAGGAACCAAACCCCATTTTTTGAGCCGATTGCAATCTCGCCATCGAGTGGTAAGATGGAAGTAATCTCATTAGCGCCATNAATCAGNCCCTCAAAGTTAATCATATTCTGACTATCGAAAGCTCTCTCTGGTAGAGAGAATATTGAGCTAAAGATNAGGCGGTGGACCCCCCCTCCAGTTCCAATCCAAACATGGTCTGTCCCATCTGAGTTACGTTCTACGAAAATTGTACTGACAGTACTGGACTCTGATGGGTCGAAAATATTGGGATTGACAAAGTCCTCGGCATTNTTCTTGTCGAAGATCCACCACGGTCCGNCCATTGAACTTGAGGCATCACTGGTATTCCAAGCGATTAGGCCTGAATCGGTTCCAATTAGAAGTAATGGTAATCTTCCCTCGATTGAGGCGTGCGCCATGGACAATATTGTAGCATTAGAGTCGGAAATCAGTGTAGATAATTCAGTCACCTCCACTGGTTCAGGGAATAGATTGGGTGCAGATGGATCTGCTAAAATTGTGCACCTCCATGCCCTATCTTTACCTGTGATTAGGACAATAAGGTCGTCAGAGTCGGAAATTAATTCCACCATGTTACTGACAGTTCCAATTTCATGGGTTATCATTGACTCCATCATTGGAACTCCGTCGGTAAGTCTGACAAGATGTAATCCAAGATTTGTCCCAAGTAGCAAGAATTTGGATTCTTCCACGACTATAGACTCCATGACATTCATTTCTATGCCATTTTCTAGCTCGAAGTTTACAGAAGTAAATCTGAATGGATCTACTATGGAAATTCCATATTTGGTTCCAACCAANAGCCGTTCGTGAGGCTGATCTGAAATGATTGAATGNATGGAGTAATCCACAAGGTTGATTCCATTNATGTGGTNTGAAATTATTCTTGGATTCTCGGTTCTGTCTGACTTGAAACCAACCAAACCCGGAATAACATGGTTCGATTGATCNAAATCTATTCTATANTCTTCAAGGTTACTNAGAGACTCTCCCCACAGTGCTGCTGACGAAATATCCTCGGTGATGAATCCGTCGCGATTGGAGTCCCATCCATCGGAATCGGAATCCAATAAGGCATCACTTGCATTATGGGGGTCAAGGCCATGATGGGCTTCCCAGCCATCCGGAATCCCATCCCCCATCAATTCTAATTCTGAAACTGAAACTTCGTCCCAGAAGTAAAAGTCGGAGTCATCGTACCTTGGGTCAGTCCCCAACCATCTATTGTCCCCCACTGGATTTTCAAACTGATCCTGGCATGCATTTGAAGTGAGTCCCTGAATTTTTCCAACNCACCANAGACCGTCCCGCTCTGTGACCCAATCTATTGGAGCNCCAAACAGATATTCCTCGGGGCTNGTAAATCTTTCATCTAAGTCGACTATTCCGTCGCCATTGAAGTCAAAGCCATCCCCNCACCCCCAGCTGAAGTCTATCGCGCATCTATCTAAGTCCGAAACTGCGTCACTTGGATCAAGGGGATCAAAAAATAGGCATTCCCAAGAAGTCTTCTTACTATATGGGTCGGCTGGATTATTCTTATACAATCCAGAAGTACACATATGAACCTCATAACCATCTGGGAGGCCATCACCATCTGTGTCCGAAAGCCTTGGGTCTAGGAACTCACGTAGTCCTGAAGCAGATTCTTCCGGTGATTTACCAGTNAGTCCATCCCTCTCTTCAAAGCACCACTCAAGAGTATATGGCCAGCAATACTCTTGCAACGCAGAAAGTCCATCCCTATCATTATCCGAGTTGTTGTCTGTAGAATCTGATGGATCAAGTCCCTTAATTAGAATGTCTTCAGTTGTAGTTGAAATTGAAAAATCATCACTGAAGATTACCTCGTAAAGGTCTGGGATTTGATCAGAGTCCTGATCTGTGACTGGCGCTTCTTGACCTTCTGCCAAATCGGGNTCGATGGAAGAAACTGGAGATTGTGGCCTAGTCTGCGAAACAAAAGCGAGAGCAGACAAGACAAGAAGTGAAATCAGCAGTGCTGACTGCTTGCGCCTCATAGTAACACCTAGTGAACTCACCCCTGTTGAGGCACTTATGATGGTGATGGAGCGTCGTTCGGACAATATGCAAGAAAGAGTCCGCAAAAAAAAGATTCATAAAAGAATCAAATNATTTTGATCAATACTATGGATTGTTTCTTACACCGNNTATACACGGGTTGCTANCGTTCGCATGCAGATAACTCATTTGGGCTCAGGAAGTAGGGGGAACTCGACGCTTATTTGTTCCTCAGAAACTAGGGTACTGGTTGATTGTGGATTTAGTTTGCGACAAACTGAAAAAAGATTGAGCTCAATAGGNATCGATNCGAAGAAAATCGATTCAATTGTAGTTACTCATAATCATAAAGACCATTCGGGGTCAGCAAGTAATGCGGCAAAAAAATGGGATTCTGAGCTTTATTGCAATGCAGGAACCGCAATCAGGATGGGTTGGAAGGTTGGTGAAGATTGCAATATTTTCGGAAGTCTGGAAAGGGTAAGTTTAGGGCCAGATTTGAGTGTGATGCCGATTTCAGTGCCGCATGATGAGTCCGACAATGTGGCAATTCTTGCTAGGGACGACGAGGGTGGCAGGGCCGCAGTAGTTACTGATCTGGGAGAAGCTACTGATGACCTGATTGGTCACCTTAGGAGTTGCGGCCACATCTCGATAGAGGCAAATTATGATCATTCTAAGCTAATGAGTGGCCCTTACCCCGAATCCCTCAAAAGAAGAATTAGTGGACGTGGTGGGCACCTATCGAACGCTCAAACTGCTGAGATACTAAATGAGATATGCAGTTCAAAATTGGATAGCATTGTTTTGTGNCACCTATCGGAAAANAACAATGCCCCGCACATTGCAGAAAGCGAGGTCCTAATGTCAATAGGTGATGAATTCTCAGGAGATATCTCGATTTCTAAGCAAATGGGGCCTGAATTCAGCCACTGGACTGGTCAGTCAGACCCTGAGAAATACGCAATTGCTTGACTAGTTGCCCATCACGGCCCTATGTACTGAGGTCTGAACATCTCTCATCCTATCGACAGCACCTAATTCCCTAAACAGTGAGAGTGACCTTTGAAGATAATCCATCCTCTGGGATCTATCGGTTTCCACCTCCCCTAACCTAGCCAAAAGTTCGCCCTGTAGCATACGGTAATCATTTGATTCGGCGATCGCAAGGCCATTGAGGTAATGTTCNGCCGCCTCCGNGGACTTACCGGCATCCAGTAGTACCTGCCCTAGTAACATCTCGACCTCAACGGTACTTCTGGGATCATTGAATGAAGACANTATTTCTAATGCGGCTGAATAATGAAGCAATGCTAGATCGCTGTCTGAGTCTTTTGCATATAGCCTTCCGAGAACCGCCCTTGATCTGGCATGAATGAGGTCTTCGCCAATTTCTTTGGTTTCCTCGTAAGCTAGNAGTGCATGATCTCTTGCTCGATCCAATTCACCCATTTCTATGAATGCTGAAGCTAGTCTGATTCTAGCATCACTTAGCTCACTACTGTCCTCTGAATTTAGCAGTTCCTCGACATTGCCATACACCTCCAAAGCATGCCTTGTATCCCTCCTACGACGGAATATATANCCCATATTGATGTAGGATCTAGCTGCCCCTCTTGCATCTCTAATTGAGATTTGGATGCCAAGGGCCTTTCTNTGTAGTTCCAATGCATCGTCCATTGCACCCCTCTTTAGAGCGATGTCTGCACGTGAAGAGAGAAGTCTGGCCAAATCAACTCCATCCTTGGAATCACTGACATGTTTTGTGGCTGCNTCATATTCAACTTCAGCCTCGTCCCATCTACCTTGAATNGATAGNATGTCGCCCCTCAAGGTCCTAATCATCCCCCATACTCTAGTCTCGAAGTCATTCTTGTCCAGGTCNTTTAGTATNGAAAGAAGCTCGGTATGTCCTGCCTTTACCAGAGTCCTGCCCTCGGAAAGCAATGCTTCGGCCAGTGCGTCATCATCGCCTGTNAGACTTAGGTGATGGATGAATTCGATCCTATCTGCTGCACTATCGTTTCTTTCTCGGTACCAACTAACTGCTGCGAAGTGTAATTCAGATTTTAGCTCCTGATCCATGGAACGCATCAAAAATTCCCTAACCAAGTCGTGAACATCGTAGTTCTCCGCATCAGACTGCCTAGCTAGTCCTTTCTCGACAAGGTCGTCCAATAGATCAATACCGCCNTCTATCTTTCCAATAGCCTGGATGGGTATGGGTTCTCTGA
Organism: Methanobacteriota archaeon; assembly: GCA_002728565.1. GTDB lineage: Archaea > Thermoplasmatota > Poseidoniia > Poseidoniales > Thalassarchaeaceae > UBA36. The sequence goes on from PBUX01000050.1 coordinate 15,121, forward strand.
ATACAGCGATAGCTCCCAATAATCTCTTTTCAATTCCTGAAAGCCTGCTAAATATCTCCTGTTCGACAAATGCTTCTAGTGTGGCATGGAAAGTTTCTGCAATATTCCCCCTATTGATCAATTCCAAAATCAATGGGTGGCCCCTTGAAAGTGAATAGATATGAGAGAATTTGTCATGATCAATTTTTGGCATTGCAGTCAGGATTTGCCGACTAGACTCCTCGTCGAGGCCCTGTAGTGGCATGACTAGAGTAACAATATTGCCATCGTGGTCCATTTCTGGCACTACCATCCTAAATGATCTGGAAAACAGTACAAGGCCGACGTCATTGAGTTTGGAAATTCTCAGAGTTAGTTCTTTCAAAATTGAGAATAGGGCCTCATCGCCAACTTTGTGCAAGTCATCAATNACAATCAAAGAAGGGGTTTCGGAAAGACCGGCTTCGATGATGTTTGCAGCCATTGATGGTTGTGGAACTGAGGTTGAAACCAAGTAGTCAGAAAGGTCGGTATGGCCGACATTAGCGAGCCATTCTGAACATGCTTCGAGAAAGGCCCTAGANCCCTCCCAATCCTGGCATCTATGGTACAATAAATTCCTCCGATGAGTNAATCTATCNAGGATCCTCGTTGAAAGNGCTGTCTTTCCAATTCCTGCTATACCGGGAACTAGTATNGTGGTTGATTTAGAATCCAGTAAATCGGCCATGACATCCAATTCTGATGTCCGGCCATAGAACCTCCTGGTNCTGGGNAGGTCATTGAGGTAGGANACTAGTTGCTTTTCAATATGCTTGGATAAGTCTCTTTCAATCAAATCAGGAGTGAGTCCGGTCAAGTCAATTGTGCCGGAATCGTCCATATATCGAAGCAAGTCAACATGCCTCAACGGCAATTCAGTGGCCTCTAATGCCTCAAGCATGGTGGTATTCTCAGCATGCCCATCAGGGTGAATCAACCTAACTCCCGTTTCAGAAACCCGTTCCCAAATNTCATCAGCTATCTGGGNCCCCTCGAGAGTTAGGAAATATGTCTTCCTTTTCCTAGAGACCCCAGTAACATGGGCTTGTTTCTCAATCAAATGACCGGATTCCTTCATTCCAGAAATAGCTCTAGGGACATTAGACCTAGCTATTGAAACAGAATTGGCTATTCCCATCTGTGAAATAGCAAATGGAACCTCAACCTTTTCCTTATGATCGACAAAATCTCGAAGATGCAGGAAAATCCTCTCTTGAACCCCCGGACGTGACGATGCCATGGCAGTCATGACCATGTGAGGCATTGGAGCCATTCAATAATGTTAGTAGTAAGAGATGCTTGGAGCATCAATCAAAATCGGGGTCAGGGACCCATTCCTGATTNGATGGNTCCCAGAGCCAGCCTGGATGATCCTCATGTCGCTCCAAGCCACTCAAATCTCCTGAATTTNAATTGGATTTGGAATCTTGGTCCATTAGTGGAGTTTGGGCCTTAGTTTGGCCAACTTCGGAATTATCCTGTTCCTGGGGNATGTCGATAGGGCCTTTAGATTCAAGCTCATCCACCTCTAATTCGATAAAGAAATAGGCCATTATTGAGATGATCGCAATTGCAATGACTGCAACTAACGCGATCATTNCATTGCTCGTTCCANCNTCTTCTGGTTCACCTAGAGAAATCGGATTTGCATCTATGTCNTGGCCACTGTAGCTAAAGTATGGNGTGGATGCCCCCTCNCTTAGCCTAGAACCCGGNATTCCTAGTTCCCAAGTTCCATCCGGAGAAACTACTGTGGTATTAACTGGAACTCCTCCAATGGTGACCGAGACCTGCTTCCCAGGTAGCCCTGAGCCAGAATAAACTGCGATGTCATCCAACGATATCCAATTTTCATTGGGTTCGGATATATTGAATTGCAATGGTTTGACTAGGAAAGAGACTGGTTCGGATACCGCCTTTGACCCATGGAAGTCTTCTGCAACGAACATCACATCTTCAAGCGTCCAGCTCTCNATATTTGGGTCGTAGGAATACATACTGAATGGATTGTACCGTGCTATGCCACTTGGATCAACACTTACCACCATCGAATAATCATTATCTTCATCAATCGATGTATCGTCATAAACAGTNATCCATTGAATATCCCCATCAACATCATTGAAGAAGTCATTCAAATCGATCTCGGCCTCAGTGCANCTATTTGCAGANCTAGATTCNGTGTCACAGTATAGCTGAATTTCGTACTCCCAGCCATTTGAGTTGAATACTGGTTTGCTATTGTCTTTGTCTGGAGGGTTATCTGCAGTNAATGTNATTTCCATCCAACTGCTATAATCAACGCCATCGTAGGACCTAGCTCGNATAACNTANTCCTTATTGTGCTTCAGTTTGGTCGTATCCCAAGTAACTTCCCAATTCCAAAATCCTGAATCATTAAGGGCAGGTACAGTTGAGAACGACTTGACCAGATTTAGTCCTCCTGAAGTCACCTCGAAAGCATCTATGTCCACCCTAGTCACCACCCCATCGGGATCAAAATCNGTGGCAATGCCTGAAATCGCGGTTGATTCATCAGCAGTAAGGATCTCTCCGTTCCTAGGTTGCTCGAAATCGATGGTTGGAATGGCGTTTCGTTGATCGATTGTNAACAAAATGGAATAAGGATTGCATTCATCAGAATTTGCACCTGAGCTGTCTTGNCAGAAATCTGAGTCAGCAGCCCAAACAGTTACGGTGTAAAATCCAAGNTGTTTGGGTAGGATATTTGCAACAGAATAATCGTAAAACCATGATCCATCGTTAGAAGCNGGGGGGAAGTCAAAGTAAATCNGACCTGTTAATATATCACTTTCAATTAGGATGTGAATTGCAGAAACGTCAATGTTGCAGGACGCAGGGCTGAAGTTGCACCCATAGTAATCCGAAGCTGAGCCCTCGAAGCGAAGAGTGTCTTCGGCGTATATTTGACCTTGAACAGGGGCTTCGACAATAATTGTTGGAGCCTGTGTATTGAGTTTGAACTCCCTAGTAACGATTGGGCTATATTCAATTCCATCGAAGGCTCTGAATTCGAAGATGTAATCATCCTCTGCCGCCTGTTGGCTCAGGTCTATCTCAAAGTACCAAGAGCTGAAGGGATGGTTGAATCTATCCACATGTCCTTCGGGTAAGCCACTTGTGTCAGTGGCCATTCCAGCATCCTCCCAAGATCCGGAGAATGGGTCCTTTACCTGAACGAGATGGACATATCCCCCTTGGTCCCATTGTGCTGATTCGTCATCTGGGTAGCTATTGGCCAGAATACCATCATGTGCACTTCCTGTTACATTAACTACCCTCTTGAAGGAATGGCCATTAGTTTGAGTGACTGAGACAGTGGGGGCGAGGTTCTCTAGGGTAACCGTCTCCTGATGAGACGATTCATCCAAGGTGAATTGGCCCTCCTTGAGGCCGAAACCAAATTTGTATGCGGTGTATCTGTAGAGTGAAAGCTCTCTGGTTAATGGTGAATTATCACAATTTGGATCGTTGGAGTCTACGTACAAGTCTCCATCGTTGTCTTTACCGTCTGAACATGAGTCCTCGTATTCNTCGTCAGCATANCCATCAGGGTTGTCACCTCCTTGCAATCCTCTGAAGTCTAGGTGGAAGTTAGAAGGTAGAGCTATCCACGGCGTATAGCCACCTGCTTCGGTTTCCACTGAGTAAAGATCGTTTCCGACGGCATCTTCTATGAAGACTGTGGCGCCTTCCACCTTTTCTCCNTTGATCAAGGTCTGGAGTCGAACAAGCTCAGCCCTGCTAACTTGAACGGCGAAAGGTGTTGGCTGNGTGTCTATCTTGATGTTAGATCTACCCAGATTGGTCAAAGAAGCNAATGTGAANACTGTCGAGTTATTGTCCATTTCGACGGCAAGGGGGAAACCTAGAGGAGTCATATCTTTGCAGGTTGAACAGCCCCTAACTGGAGTGGGCAGTACATTACCTTGGAACTGATTTCCGGGGTATGCCTCTTGATCTGGCCAAGAGAGCCTGACAGGGTCTGCCCCACTTGGAGGCAGAGGGATTGTTTCTGATTGCACGGTAATCGAGCTCTTTGAAACATTGTAAGCCATTTGCACCCCTGACCAGGTATTCTCGGAAAAGAATCCCAACGAACCGTGTTGCTGAGAACCTGCGGATCCGGAATTATAGTGCTTGATNATGGCTCCTGCACCGGAAACGGTAAACGAGTTCCTCTGTATATCCAGCAGAGAGCCGACTGCCCTGATTCCATCTGCGTCGCCCGTGGAAATTATCTGATTGTCATACATTGTGACACCCGTCATGAAGGCATGCAATGTGGGGCAGGTAAATTCTCCACCCCATAATTTGCTACTGCTACATGCACCATTTCCGTTTGATGAAATAGTGTTGTTTGCTAGGAAAACCCTGGAAGCGGAGGCGCTTGGGTTATTCCCAGCGTACCTTCCGGCGACTACAGGCTCCCTAGCAGTCTGAAAAATTGTATTATTCTCTGCGATTACATCAAAGGAACCGGTGAGGTAAAGTCCATTCCAACCTGCAACTGGTCCGATTTCATTATTTTGGATGTCAGCATTGCTTGATTGAACTGAGATACCCGAGCCCTCTTGTAAGACTTCAATGTCATTGGATGTTATTNTAGCCAAACCTCCATTGTATACTGTGATTCCAGAAGTACCCGAAGTGATTTCATTTGACGATACTTCTACTTCAAAGGTTNCTGATCCGACAGATTTAGCTCCATTGATATCCAATCCATTGCAGTTTACCTCGATTACAGAGTTTNTNACGCTACCAGCCGAAGACCACAACGCGATTCCAAAGTCTCCAGTTGTGATCTGAGCATTTTCTATTTCAATAAACGACTTCTCCGCCCATATCGTTGGCCTGCCACCAGCATTAGGCTGGCATCCATTGTTCGTTCCCGATAGCTCTATGTCGGAGATTACGAATGGTTGAACCAANGATCCAGANGAATACACCTGAATTGCGCTGCCCACTACCGATCTGCTATTNTCGTTACCAACAACAAAGGTACCCCCATCAAAAGTAGGCTGAGCCAGATCAGTAGTGAGGACGCTGCTAGTATTNACTTCAGAAAATGTTAGCTCNGTTAAAGTCGGGCTCGCGCCGTCTAGAACTAGGGCTGCATACCTAAATTCGCTGACTGCTGATATGTAGTGTGGAACACCCCATGGGCCATCGAAATTGACATGCCTCATTGCTGTCTGTGACAGATCAACGGTGCTCAAAATTACTACTCCTTCGCCACATGATGGATCATCGACTGTGATTTCCTGTGAACCTTGGGAGATTCCATAGCAGTCACCGATTGCGGANGGATCTGCTGGCAATGCCCAACTGAGTTGGATGTTAGACGCCGCAGTTGCATCGGAACTACTTCCGCAGGAAGATTCGCCTGCACATAAGCTCCCCCGAACGATTAATTGTGAGCCATTGGAAAATTGAATGGATGAACCCGGTTGTATGACTAATTTNGCCCCNGTAGCCACAGTAATNTCACCAGTAACAGAATGAGANCCTGCCCAAATCTCTGTCCCGGTGATTATNCCCTCAGATGTTTCGTTATTGACTGGNTCCAAAGATGATTCCGCAGAAGANGGNAGGACAAGTGCGGATAATAAGGAGAAGAAGAAGAGTGATGACAAGGACAANGAGCTTATCTTGCGCCTACTCGCCATGCTCCTTGGCAAATGATGATTGATATAACAATAGGGCTCAAATGAGTATTGGCGAACCGCACTATTGGGAAGAAAATACATTTTCTATTTCATCGGACCATGCTTTGGCATTGAGGGTGCCATATCCTAATTTTGAATCATGGATTGGATTTGAATCGATAGTATNTGACGAAGAAATCGCTAGTGCGATTTTTACCTTATTCATCTCTTCTTTGTCTATNTCCGAATCTACACCAGATATTATGTCACGATGCTTTTGAAGAATCAGTGCCAGAGCGCCAGTTACAATCATTGTCGAATCACTAGTACCAGTAGAATAGGCATATGGTGCTTGATTTACNGTGGATATTGATGACCACAAAAGGACACCTGGGGCAGAGACCTCGGGCTTCTGGTTTGGGAATCTCCTATTTTCTCCGGAAATAGGGTCAAGNTCGNCCCCTATAGCGCTATTTTTCCACGCATTGCCATCACGGGAGTGNGNCCCTACAGCAATTACGCCCTCTATACTTGCTGGTGTGGAAACGTCACTGTTGTTTTCCCCGACAGCGGAGTTTCCTGCNGCTGCGACTACAAAAACTCCGGAGTNCAGGGCCTGCAAAACTGCCTCGACTGTGTCAGACAATGGGACCATCTCCTTTGCAGGGTTGCTACCAAGGCTGAGTGATATGATGTCTGCTTCTTGTGAAATGGCGCACCAATTGATGGCTCGAGAAACCTTGGACCCATCTGTGGACTCCCCTGATGNGTCGAGAGCTATAGCAACAGACAGCGATACCCCTGGAGCTGAGCCAGTGAATGTGCCATTGGCTGCCAACAGACCACNCATTAATGTCCCATGGCTCTCTTTTCCAATGTCTCGAGGATTGTCATGAATCTCTAATTGGAAATCNCGAAATCCCGCAAGATTGAGATTTTCAAACTCAGGGTGTTCGACATCTATTCCAGTATCTACAATGCAAACTTTCACGCCTTCTCCCGATAGTCCCGATCTTTGAAGATCCCGAATGCCGCTATCCTCGTAGGCCCACTCAGAATCGGGAAGGACTTTTGTGACGTATGGTGAAAGCAAGCTCCAAGTCATCAGGATGAAAACGGTCGTGATTGAGAAAATTATGGCGCCCCAAGGCCATAGAAGTTTGTATATTGGNGATAGGGAAAATCTCAACTTGTCGGCCTCTTGATCAGATAATCCGTATTCTGATCCGGGGTATCCAGGTGCGTTTCGATCGACAGTGGTTAGCAGGTTGGGGTCTTCGGGTTCGGGCATTAGCTCCAAATCATTCAATTGGCAGGCCCCCTATTTATTCGAAGGCGCCTTGCCTTCAGAATGGGGCGGCAGACTTCCGTCCTGGACGCCTTGTCATGGCCCATACTATCCCGAGTAGGATGGCAATGAAAAGGTAAGCCATCCAATTCTGTATGCCCTCTTCGGCCTCTGACCAAAGCTGCGCTTCTAGAACGCAGAATGAGTTTCCTTCTGACCTGCTTGATGTACAAGCCTCTAGCTCGTCTTCCTCGGACATACCAGGGGGAATAATCTCAAAGAGGATGAAATAGGTATCTGGCTTGGAGAAATTAGTGAAATCCATTGGTATGTAAAAGATGGACTTCCCCAAGCCATCTATATCGTTAGTGGCACTGGAGTTTACCCCCATCTCAGTCCGGCATTTGATGTCTGCGCATAGCTTAGCATGTAGTGTCACGCCCTCGGCAATTACATTTCCATCATTTGTAACCTCGACTACGTAGGTCTGCTCCNTGCCAANTACTNGATTTCCACCGCCCATTAGCTCAATTGTCTTGCCTACAATCGAAAGTTCTGGTGCGTCCTTCTCAAGATAAATCTGGTACTTTGTTGACTCGTTAGAGGAGTCAGATACCGTAATCTCCAACACATATTCGTCTTGCTTCTCCGAGCCATCATGTGATAAAATCAGGGTCGTTGTTCCATTTGAGAATGGAGCGATTGGTTGGATTTGTGGGCCTGCCGCCTCCCAACCAGCAATCTCATAGCTGAAATTGAGTAAATTGTCACCATTTCCAAGGTTGCTATATGGAATAGAGACCTGTAGCTGCCTCTGATCAGAAGTAAAGAATACGGTAGATTCGACGAATTCATCTGCTAGCTTGAAACCAGTGATGATAGGGACATTCACTGAAATTTTGTGCTCAGTGGAGTAGCCATCCGCAGTTGAAAAGAAAATGCTGACATCGTGACCATAGGCGAAGTGATGGGTGTTGGACTTGTTTGCTGGAGTGACTCTGACCTTGAAATTTTCAATGGACATCGCATTATCCAATCCTAGGTCAAAAGTGGCTGAATCGTTCCAAGATCCGGTGGAGTTCTGGAACTCNACTTTCCACAGTGCGCCATCTATTCCGGCTACGGAAGCAGTGACTGAGTACGAATCGAATGGATTATGCCCANCNTAGTCTATTCNCATTGANAACTCAGCAGANTTGTAATCGCAGTCTGAATCCATAATGCAACTGTCATTTAATCCCACTACCAAGCTACTTGCAGTNAGATCGGAAATCGAAATGTCTTGTTTTGAGACTCTCTCTAGCCTTAGGGTTGTCGTGGGGCTCTCTTGACCCGCACTAATTGTGACACCCTGGCCTCCTGAGAATGTCATTTCCCTTCCTCTCTGCTCTTCGGCAAACTCACTAGAAGCATCCACTCTGCCGGCAGGAAGGACAATTCGAAGGATGCCGTCTACGCCTAGATTTTCCGACCATGAAATTCCTGGCTCTGTAGAAATCTCCAGATCGTAATCGCCACTTACGTCCATCAGAGATTTGGATGTTCCATTGTAATCGAGCCATTCCGTATCCAAAACCAATGTACCGCCAGTAGTAAGGACTGAGGTAACTTCGCCGCCTTGGATATCGACGACCATCGAATCGATCGATACTAGGTTTGTTCCCGATGAATTGGCAGTAATGTAAACTATCCATCTGCCCGGTTCCACTGATGCATTCCACTCGTTACCAGACTTTTCCGGTGTAACCCTTTCTCTGGATACTCCATGTTCTGGAATTAGTACTACATCCCAATCTTCTCCGAAAGTCCAATCTTCAGAAATGTAGGAAACAGAGCCAGAGACATCAACCACTCCAGCTGAGATCTCTATGTCCTCTACTATTGAAGATTCAAAAATAGAGACGTTCGATTGTATGGGGCTAAAACCTTCCTTTTCCACTGAGATGTTCCAATNAGTTAGAGTTGGTAGGAAAACTGACCATTGNCCCATTTGATTGGTCATAAGNGAATAATTCGACTCTAGTGAGCCTTCTTCGGTGAGGTTTACCGACACATTGGCTATTCCTTCAAGAANACCNGGATTGCCGTTATCATCCAGATCCCAATACACTTTGCCCGTCAATTGTAATTGTTTGTTTACTGTCACATCAATGGAATAGTTGCCTCCCGCCGAAAGGCCCGATTCACTGAGGGATGTGTTTGCGACCAGAAGCCTTACACCATCTGCATCAGTTTGGTTGGATTGTATATTCCAGAATCCGGANGGCANTCGAATAACCAATGTCTCGCCATCACTATTGGACTGGGCANTAAATGACCCTAACCCTTCTTGAGAGTTGAAAGATATATCCATAGAACCAGGACTTTGCAGCTCCATGCCAAGCATCTGAAGATTTATGGCCACCTCTGCCAATTCATCAGTCCTGAGGTCTATTGNTGTGCCTGCATTTTCTTCGGAAATGTTTACTCTTNCCCTCAATCCCTCAAATATTCCATCTGAAGTCTCAAACTCTTCGATGACAATTACCCACTCGCCTTCAGAAAGATACTCAGCAATTGTGCCATTCTCATTGGTGTAGAACTTCTGGATCCAACCCCTTTCCACATTCTCAAATGTTACTTCATGGTCGGAAAGGTTACCAAAGGATCGGTTTGTAACTTTGGCACTGAAAAGCCAGAGAGGTTCGAAACCTACCTCCCTTTCAACGATGATTTCACTGTCCATGCCAACTTGGAAGATTTCATTGAAATCATACAATGTATCGAACTCCTCGCCTGCAGATGCATTTGCCCTCTCCACAACTATCCTGTAGCTCCCTGGTTCAAGGGATACCTCNGCCCGGCCATCTGCAACCCACTCCGATCCATTACGAGCAACACTATATCCCAGNCNATTGGGATCGACGGGGGAGATCTCAAANGGGTATTGNACTGGAGTCCCATTNGAGATNTTGTTATCCTTTGAATGGTCGATGAAGAAATCTACGAAAACGGTNCTATTAAGCTCCTTGAAGAGAATCAGATCCAAATCTGATGATTTATTTATTTCTAATTCNACCGAGCTGGAAACTCCAAGATCGCCTGGTGGATTCAGTGCGAAAGTCCAATTTCCTTTTGGTAGCAACATCTCGAAGGTCCCGGAAGGAGAAACTGGTTTTGTCCAGCTAGCATCCGATGCCTCGTCTCCAGGGGAAGTTGCTGTTACCGTGATTGGTATCCATCCAAGTATTTCATCGACGTATCGATATCCTTCCCTATTCAGATTGACCGTTCCTATGACTGAGAATGAGTCAACGACATCGATGATGACATCATCCATCCCTGCAGAGACTGTGAACTTGGTCCCATTAGAATAGAATCCCTCTATTCCAACCAAGATCTCGACCGTGGCATCAACTTCAGCATTCTCTGGCAGAGTAACGCTGAATTCTCCCGAATCATCAGTCATGGTCCTGTGTGTGAAACCATCCCACTGGAAAGTTACCTCTTGGAACTCCATGGGTTGGCCTGGAAGTCCGGTTTCCCCGGTAGGCTGGTAGAGTACGGTACCGTTGACAACTTTGCTAGTCTGGAATTGGTAGGTTCCGTTTTGATTCTGGTCAATCACATCGATTCTTTGCCAAATCTGTTTTTCTCCTTCTATAGTATGGTTCAAAATCCATGATCCAATAGATAGTTCTACTTTATATTCCATTGAGTCGTTATCGAAAATTGCTGCTATAGGGGATTGAGAGGTGTTTTCCGAACGAAGTACTATTTCCAAATCATTGACAGGGTTGCCATCATCAGTTAGGGTGAATGATAGGTCAAACATCCTTGGAATTACATTCGGCAGAGACTGAGTTGGAGAATCAAGTGGAAGGAAAGTAAACGGCTGAGAAACCTCCGGGAAGCCGTCATCGTCTACATCGATCTCAGCTAGATATTCGCCGGGAATTATCGGACCTATCGAATAATGGCCATCCTCATCTGGAATGGCATAGCAAGGGGATGAAACCAAGTCACTGCATTCGACAGTGGAGTTTTCTCTAGATTCTTCAGAAGGGAATATGAAAATTGGTGACGAAAGTGCCGCACCTTCCGAGTCTGAGATCGACCCCTCGATGCTACCGCCTGCGATAGATATCCTATTCTCATCACCATTAGGAACGACACCTATCTCGATTGTAGTGCCTAT
>PBUX01000005.1 GCA_002728565.1 Methanobacteriota archaeon
GGGAAGGTGATGGTGTGATTGCGAGCGCCCGCAAGTTGATCGGCGCCACCAAGCCTTTGGAGGCTGAGCCGGGCACCATTCGCGGGGACTTATCTGTGAACATCGGTCGCAATGTGATCCACGGCTCAGATGGTCCAGACACCGCTCATTTTGAGATCAACCTCTGGTTCTCTGCGGAAGAGCTCAACGCATGGACTCCTTCAGATCAGAGCTGGCGCATTGAAAGCTGAGGTTGCAAGATTTTGAGTGCCTGATTTGGAGCAAAATGATTGTGCTTTTGATCAGGCTTTGGTGATGGTTGGGACTGACATCATGCTCTTGCCGTCAGTGGGTCTATTCACTGGCTTCAGTTTGATCGCCATGACGCTTTCGAGCTCGGTTCAAGCTGCAGAGACCGCAATGGTGCAGGAGATCCTCGATGGCAATCAGTTGTACATCGATTCTCAACAGGCGAAAGTGAATCAAAAGGCTACTGAGCCACAGCAAGTCAGCACGGGCGATAGTCGTGGCCAGCTTCTGTTCAATTCCGGAGCATCTGGTCGCCTGAATCGGTTTTCCAGAATGCAATTAGGTAGTAGTTGTTATCACCTTACCCAGGGGCAGATTTTGGTCTCCGGGAAGCAAGATGGCTGTACCCGTTCAGCCCGACTGAGTGTTCGAGGCACGAATTACGTTCTGCAGGTTTCGGACGATGGGGCTACTGAGGTGTCTGTCTTGGAGGGTGAGGTGGAATATCGTTCTGTGGAGCCTCAAGCTCAAGCTGATCAATCTCCCAGGATGGATCAAGCTCAGGATCAACAACCTTTAAGTGATGAGCCGGTCATCATTAGATCTGGAGAATCGCTTCGGGTGACCCCTGATGGCATGATCTCAGCATTGAGAAAGCTAACGGCTGGCGATTACAGCAGCATCTTTGCAGGCCCTTTGTTTGAGGGCTTCCAGACTGAGATCCCTGCTTTGCCTTCACTCCAATCTTATGTACGATCTCAGTTCCCATCAGTGAGAATTCCTTCAATTCCTACGATCGTGCCTTCCTCTACCCCTCGGATCCCTGGTGGTGGCTTTTTTCGGTTTTGATGCAATGAGCCCTGGAAGATCTGAGTGATCTTCATACTGATTGGGTGAGCAAGGTGATCCCAAGGTCAGGCACCGATGCGCATTCCTAGAAATGCTCCAGTGCTTCTTGTGGCTGGTGTCCTGACGCTGGCTGCTGCCCTATTGGCATCTTGTTCGGCATCGCTTTGTCGACCTTGGTGGGCATTGGAACGCAATCTTGAGGGTCAGCTCGTCAGGATTCGTGGGCCTCGCCTGGCCTCGCCAGAGATCGTGCAGGTGGTGATCGACGACGCAACCCTCGCGGAGGGGCTCTGGTTTGAGCAGCAGGAGCAGATACCATCCTGGGCCGTGGGAATGGGAAGCCTGCCCTGGCCACGAGCGCGCTACGGCGATCTTTTGGAGCCTTTGATAGCGGCTGGTGCTGATGTAGTGGTCTTGAATGTGGTCTTTGCTGGAGAGAGTGTCTTCGGGCCAGCAGACGACAAGGCGTTTATCGCAGCCCTCGAGCCGCATCAGCAGCACCTTGTACTGGCGGCAGAAATGGTTGAGGCAGAAGATCAACTCGGCGCCGGTGCAATTTCTCTCTTGCGTCCTGATGCTGTGGAAGCCGCTGAACTCGACAAACTCTCGCTGGGCTTGAGCAATCTCTTTCCCCCTGAGCATGGAGCTCGGTTTTTGCAACCAGAGTTTTATGCCACCACGTTGGAACAACCGCTCGGTCATGAGGCGTTGCATTCTTTGCCAGTTGCTGCATTGGAGCAGGCAGGCCGCTCGCTCGAGTTGGACCTTGATGGCCAGACTCTTAACTTCTATGGCCCTGAGCCCGAGCCCATCGGGATGGATGGATCCTGCTCAACCCTTGGTCACGGGTTTTTGCGAATGTCGGCAAAGAATGTGATCAATCCGCGGCAATGGGCGGTGCATCCCTGTCGCGANCGGGTTGGTGGGGCTGTCGTTTTGGTGGGTGTTGTTGTNTCTGGTGGTGGAAGCGCGTTAAGCGATCTGCCATCACCCTTCGGTGATCTTTCGGGAATGGAGTTNCTTGCCACCTCCACTGNCAATGCTTTGACAGGCGATGGACTNCGGGCCTGGCCCCAGTCACTTCCGCANAGAGGCGCTTTTGTTGGCCTTGTTGTTCTACTCACACTTTTACTGGCTTTTTATCGCACCGATTTGGGTTGGCGACTTGGCGTGCTTTTTGCATGCGCAGGTCTGTGGTTTGTCCTTGGCTATGGGCTGATGCAGCATCGTCATGTCTGGATTCCCGTGCTTACACCTCCTGTCGCATTGGTGGTTGGTGCTTTGCTCTATGGAGGTGAGGCTTATCGACGTATGTCGATCAAACGGCGCTTGACGCGTCGCTGGCTGGAACGTTGTGTGGACCCCTCCGTTGTAGGCCCCATGCTCAGCGACCCGAGTGATATGGAGGCTTTGTTTGATGGCNAGCTCAAATCTGTNAGTGTGTTGTTTGCGGATCTTCAAGGGTTCACTGCTCTGACTAGACAGCGCAGNGAGCAGGGTCGAGTTCGTGTTCATCTTGAGCAGCTCAATCATTATCTCGATGAGATGCGTTCNGTGGTATGGGACCACNATGGATTCCTCGACAAGTTNATTGGCGATGCTCGTGATGGCCGTGGTTGGTCTGCCCGATGGTCGTGGTGAATCTGCAGAAGCGCAATCCGCTATTTGTTGTGCTATGGCGATGCGTGAGAGGCTTGTTCATTTGAATCGTCTCTGGCAGGCGAAGGGAGTGGAGCCTCTGGTTAATGGGATTGGTATCGCTAGCGGCATCGTCTTGGCTGGTGGGATTGGTGGTCGCAAGCTTGGGGGACTTTCCGTGATCGGAGACACCGTGAACCTTGCTAGCCGCCTGGAGGGTTTGACCCGCAGCCTGGATCAATCCATTCTTTTCGATCAGCGCACCTCAGAATTGGCGGGAGAGGGTTTTGATATCTGATCTTTGGGGATGCAAGAGCTAAAGGGGATTGGGCGCCTTGAGGTTTATAGCCTTTCTGATAGAGGGTGATGGCTTGTTAAACCATTGATTAGGCCACTTCCGCCAAGAGTTTCTGGTAGGGAGAGTTAGAGACGGACGCCATATCTTCATGGCGACCTTGTTGGACCACTTGACCACGCTCTAGTACCAAGATGAGGTCAGCATCACGGATGGTACTGAGGCGGTGGGCCACGATGATTTGGGTGCAGCCACGACGTCGGAAGGCCTCGTCCACCAAGCGCTCTGTTTCGCTATCGAGTGCTGAGGTGGCTTCATCGAGGATCAGGATGCTGGGGTTTTGAACCAGGGCACGAGCAATGTCGAGCCGTTGTCGTTGACCGCCTGAAAGGTTGCGACCTCCTTCGCTAAGTACGGTTTCAAAGCCATCAGGCAGGCCGAGAACGGTGTCGAGTATTTGGGCATCTGCACATGCCTGCCTAAGGTCTTTGTCTGGAAGGCTGTTATTCCAGAGATTGAGGTTCTCACGAACATTGCATCCATAGAGTTGTACATCTTGTTGAACCATCGCAAGTGAGCTGACGCTGATGGCTCGTGGTATTTCGTTCAGCGGAATACCGTCGTAGAGGATTTGTCCTGAGGAAGGTTGATAGAGACCGGCAAGCAGTTTGGCGATTGTGCTTTTACCAGAGCCACTGCCTCCGACAAAAGCAATTCTTTGGCCGTGTTGGATGGATAGACTTAGTCCATTGATCAGAGGGGGGTTAAGTGGCAGGTAGCCAAAGTAGAGGTCTTGAATTTCGATGGCGCCTGATAGGCGTTCCCTGTCGCTATTCCAGTTCTGAATTTTTGGTGCGTCGATTAGTAATGGGTCTCTAGGTTGTTCAAGAACATCTTCCAGGCGGAGTACTTCAGCTTCCAAGTCGGGCAGGCTCTGCACGAAGCCAATCACATTTTCGATTTCAGCTTTTAGCTTGCTGGCAATGGTTTGGGCTGCCAGGAGCATTCCTAGAGTGAGCTGGCCTTGAATCACCAGGAAAAATCCAACCAACAAAATTGCCACCTCGTTCAAGGTGGTCATGGCGCTCGGGATCACCCTGATCCGTGCGTTGAGAAGTTGAAGCTTTTGCACAGTGTTGAGGAGTCGATTTTGGTAACCCGCGTAGCGTCTGAAGATGTCGTTTTCTACAGCTGCTGCTTTTACGGTGTCGATATCTTGCAAGGCGCTGACAACGACTGCGCCAGCTTTGGCCCCATCTTTTTGGAGCTGTTGACTAGAGTCTTGTTGTACTCGAAGGTTGATNGCTACCACGAGGGCGTTGATNCCAGTAGTCACGCCTACTAGCAGTCCTAGAATTGGGCTGTAGAGCAAAGTNAAGACCAGATAAAACACCAGNAGAACAATGCCGGTGAGCATGGGGATCAGTTCTCCGCCGATGAATTCNGCAATTCGGGCATTACTNGNAACCCTGCTGGCTATATCTGATGCATAGCGTTGGGCGTAATAACGCTCTGGTAAGGCCAGNACCTGGTGCTCAAATTGTGCAGCAAAGCGTCGGGTTAGTCGCCTCTCCAGGGCGCGTGTTCCGATGAGCTGAAGATGCTGCAGNACCACTTGCAGGCTGATGGTGAGGGCCATGCCCCACAACATTGGCTTTAACCACGTTTGGATTTGATTGCCGATAATCTCATNCATATAGATCTGGGCAAAGATCGGCATCACCAGCTGGGGCAGGATCAGCAGCAGACCAGCTAGCAGAATGAATAGGGCTCCTTTGGGTTCAAGGCTTAAGCGCCGCCAAACCACTGGCCAGACTGATGGTGCCTTTCCGCCTTTTTGAAAGTTTGGACCTGGCTCCAGCGTTAGGACAATGCCGGTGTANCTGGTATCGAANTCTTCGCGACTGACAGTTCGAGGACCGAGAGCTGGATCATTGAGGGCCACCCGATCACCAATAAAACCTTCGAGGATGAGGAAATGGTTGAATTCCCAAAACACGATGACTGGTGGCTGNATTTGTTCNAAAGCCAGCAATCCTTTTTTGAATCCTTTTGCTTTGAGGCCTAGGCTTTGCGCTGCAAGTAATAAATTGGCCGCATCACTGCCGTCNCGTGAGACGCCACAAAGTTCGCGNAGTTGGGTCAGCGGTACATAACGGCCGTAGTACTGGAGGATGATGCTNAGGGAGGCTGCCCCGCATTCCGTGTTTTCNAATTGCAGCAATGTTGGGGTACGTACCCACTGCTTGCTGAGACGAGCTTGGATGCGNATCCAGAGTTGACGACAGAAAGGCTGCAGGTTCATGTCTTATCTCCCTCAGTAGATCCCACTGAGATTTCTCAATAGAGGGATCACATAGCTGATTGGCCGCCTTTGCTCTACAAGCACTCNCAGCGTTGTNGGTGTGCCTGCTGTGAGCTGTAGGTCTGGCCCTTTGCTGCCGCCCCAGTCATAACCGCTAGGTGTTGTTGGGTCTTTGGCTAAGGACGTGGTGACTTCGATCAGTGGACCTTCGTCTTCGCTCTTGATGGCCTTGAACAGTGATTCTTTGTTGTAGAGCCGATTGATAACCGCCTCTTTGCTGACTGGCAAACGACGCACTTTGAGGATTTCAGCTTCGATGCCACCATGGCGTTGTGCTTTGGTCGTTGTTGGNGTCACGCGAACTGGCTGACCGATACGAAGGCGTTTACCATCTNTNGCTGGGAAGAAGGCCAGGCTTTCAAGNGTATTGGCGTCTTTGTNTCGCTCAAGTTCAAAGAGTGNGACGCCTGGTTGCACCACTTGNCCTAATTGGACATGGCGGTCNGTGACACAGCCTGCTNGAGGTGCTTTCACGGTNGCTGTTCGTGCAATTTGTTGTTCTAGGGCANCAATTTCGCTTTGTTTCTGATTAATTAATTGNTCACGTTGGTTGTTACTTGTCTCTAGGTTGTATAANAGNTCAGAGAGTCGTTGGACTCTTTGATCCCATTCGACTTGACTCACCGCATTCTTTTGAAATGCCAATTTCCAGCGTGCTGTGCTTTTNCTGAGCTCATCTTCCCGTTGGATAGCAATGAGGTCTAAACTTGCATCATTGGCGATTAGAATCTCAAGNTGGTTGTTTGCTTTTTGTTGTTCCAGCTCTAATTGCACTGGGTCAATGACGGCAAGAGGTGTTCCTTGCTTGATGCAATCTCCCACATTAACTTTGAATTCTTTGATGCGGCCATTNNTTTCGCTTTGAATCCACTGTAAGTTTTCTGTTCNAACTAGGANGCCACGNCCTTCGATTCTTACNGGTAAACGGCCAAATATTGACCACAGCAGAATGCTAAGACTGAACCCNAATAGTGAGATCAGTAAAAGCCAGTAACTTGGTCTGAGCAATTCAAGAGGCTGGTCTAGTTGTTCAGGGCTGGATAATGCATCCAGAGCATTTTTTCGAAACAGGCTCATGCAACCTGCCTCTCCATTAAGNGGGCAAATAGNCCAGCTTCATTCATCAGACTTTCGAATGTGCCTTGTTGCTGCACTTGACCTTTCTCCAGCACAATGATGCGATCGGCGTGGCGAATTGTGCTCAGTCGATGGGCGATGACCAAACGTGTGATGCTTAGTGTTTCAAGGCTGCGACTCACAATTCCTTGGGTGTGATTGTCCAGGGCGCTTGTGGCTTCATCAAAGATCAGAATTCGCGGTTGCCGCACCAAGGCGCGGGCGATGGCAATTCGTTGGCGTTGGCCACCTGAGAGGGTCCCCCCTCCCTCAGNAACAATGGTTTGTAGTCCCATTGGCATTTCGCGGATGTCGTCTGCCAGGCCTGCCATCTCAGCAGCAGCCCAGGCGTCCTCTTGANTGATCAGGCATCCTCCGGCGATAGCCTCCATCAGGCTGCCGCTGAATAGGNTATTGCTTTGTAGCACTGTGCCAATTTGACGCCGCAAGCTTTCGATGCGTAAGCCATTAAGCGGCTGATCGTCATATCTGATTTCTCCGTTTTCAGGCTTGCCAAATCCCAGCAGCATGCGCACGATTGTTGATTTGCCTGATCCTGAAGGACCCACCAGAGCGATGAATTCACCTGGGTTTGCTTGNAGGCTNACGTTATCTAGAACCAAGGGCAGATCTGGGGCATAGCGATAACTCACGCGGTCGAGTTTGATGGCTCCACGTAGCTCTGCTGGTTCGACGGCTTCATCGAAAACTTCTGGTGTGGCTGTCAGCAAAGGCTTTGCTCGTTCATAGAGGACAGGCATATCGAAGGCTGCAACTGCAAGNCCAGCGAAGCTGGCCATGCCTCCCACAAATGTTCCGAAGGCTGAGAAAAACCCAAGTAACTGGCCNGCGTTGGGTGCATTGAGTGCAGGGGTCATCGCGGCATCAGCGATCAGTTTTGTGATCACGATGTAAAGCAGCAGGTTGCCAAGGTTTGGCATCACACCCTGCAGGAGTGCGGCGGTTGCTTCTTTGATATCCAGAGCATTTTCTAGAACCACGACGCGTTGGAAGTGTTCTCCCCACCAGCGGGCGGCCGCAGCTTCAGCTCCTGCTAGACGCAGTTTCGATACGGAGCTGATGAGCTCAAGATTGCGACTTTGGGCTTGGCCTTCGATCTCCTCCTGTTGGCGTTTTAGAGGGCGAGTTTGCAGACCGATCAATGCTGTCGGCAGAAGCACCATCATGGAGATTACTAGCGCCAGCAATGTCAACTTGACGCTGATCCTCAACATGAACAGCACATAAATACTGGTGAGCACTACCTTGACCAGACCCCCCTCCAAGAGGTTTTGGATTTGACTGCGCAATTGCTCTAGTGCATTAAAGCGGAGTTGAAGGTCGCCGATGTTGTATTGACGGAAGAAATCCGTCGGCAGGCTTAGCAAGTGCTTAATACTNGCCAGCTGGAANTTTGCCCCNCCTTTTTGTTGGGTGATTTGGAAAGACCGGCTTTGGATCCATTCCAATGCCACTCGTGTGATACCAGCAGCGATAAGAATTAGGCCTATTTGCAGCAATAGAAGAAGGTCTCTGTCGGGCAAAGCCGAGTTTGTAATCACGGTGTTGAACGTGGGGGTCAGCAAGCTCAGAAGAGTTGCCAAAAACATCACGCCAACTCCGATACGGAAGCCGCCGCTGAGTAGTCCAAGGCATGCCCCAGCTGCCAATCCGGTGACCCCCATCCCGAAGATCCAGCGCGCAGCACCGACCTCTCGGCCAATAGCGAGTAAGAAACCTAATGTGATTCCCAAGAGCACACCACTGATTACAAACCTGGTGAGATTGTTTGGTTGTCCATAGGTAAAACGCAAAAGCCCCAAGGTGGTTAGATCCTTGGTTTGGAATTTGGGGCTGATGGCCATCACCCTTGGATTCAGTTCTTCAAGTAGTTGGCTTGCTTGGGAGAGTGGTATCGGCTTTGCCATTCGCTCGGGAGCCCAGACGCGATAGCCGTTGGCAGTNGAATGAAGGACAACTGGGCTTGTAGGCGTNTGCTCGAGAAAACCGATGAGGTCCCCGCAATCTTTCTCCAGCAGGTTGTCGTTGAGCAGTACATCCCGTCCGATTAAACCTGCCGATTCCAGAATCAGCAGTAGCCTTGAGCGCGGGTCAGGCGTGTTTCGAANTGGTGCCTTCGCTGATGTTGAGCCTTGTTGGGCCAGGGTCGCGACGCAGGCCAGAAGAGGATCTTGNCGAACAGTTTCTTGTAGGGGCTGATGTTGNTGGCTCTGGCTAGCTTGACCAGCTGCCTCAAGACTGCGGAATAGATGTTCTTCGCTTTGTTGGCTNAGNGGCTCATGACTGTGTTGTCTTAAGTGGTGTTGCTCCCAGGCTTGTTGATGGTGGGCTTCCAGAAGGTTTGCGAGAGCAACTTTGCTGGAGTTTGTTGTCTCAGGACGATGGCTAAGTTTCTCCCATAGCAACGCTTGCAGCATTTCCAGTCCTTCTTGTTGTTCTGGATCTGAGCTGTTCAGCGACGTCAACACACTGGTAGTGATTGCTTTGATGCGAAGTTGGCTGGTGCTATTGAGACCATCAATAGGTAAACCAGGCAGGATTGCGCCTTCATTCAGGCTCAGCAGGCCAAGTCTTGAGCGAAGGGATCCTTCCTTAGAGCGTTGCTCAAGGATCAGTCTTATCTCTCCCTCAGTAACCTTCAAAGGGTTAGAGGGCCATGGTTGCTCTTCACCGGGTAGCAGTTTCAAGACATCAGCCCTCCTTGTCCTGAAATTGTCTGCACAGCCAGTCAAAACGCAACCCGGCTGAACTGATGGCCGAGAGTTGATCAAGACCAAGCTGTTCGTTGTCGATGANTTCCTCGGCTATGCGGCTTGCTTCAGCAAATCCACGGCTGAGGAGTTGATCACGGCTGCGTTGGGAGAGCATGCGTGCGATGCCTTTGTAGAAACGCTTGGCCAGCCTCGGATCTGCGTTGAGGGTCATGCTGAGTTCCTCTTTGTCGAGNACCAGTAGCTCTAGGCCTGTGAGTGTGTCCACATTGGCGGTGGCTCCGGCTGCTTGAGGGTTGAGCATTGTGAGCTCACCNAGNAGTTCACCGCGTCGAGAGCTGCCTACCGNTTGCCAGCTTCCNTTTTCAGTGANACTTATCCTNGCCTCTCCAGCGAGCAGCAGATAGAGGCCAGGCACATTATCTCCCTCTTGAAGGAGAACGTCTCCAGCGACAAGACGTTTGAATTTACCGGACCTGGCGATCCAGGCCACATCCTTCTCTTCGAGTTCTGCGAANAGCACCAGAACTTTGCGCAGGGGTTCCTGGTCAGTCGNGGCAATACGATGAACCCATGCGTTTTGGCCTTGCACTTGGAGGGCCAGTTTTTCAGCGATGAGGCGATAGAGGAGATGGCAAATGAAAGCCTCGGATTGATTGATTGACTCCAGAGCCTCTCTAGGNATTTGGAGCAGACGACTTCCTGGNCCAGCATCAATGCTTGCCACTGCTGGACGTTCTTCCAGCCAGCTCATCTCTCCCACCAGGTTGCCTGCTTTTAGGCTGGCGAGTGACAAGCTTCCGCCATCAGCTTGCTTGGTGCAAACCGTGATTGNTCCTGACTCCACTANAAACAANCCGTCCGGAGTGCTGCCTTCTTCGATCAGACGACAGGAGGTTGTGATTTCCCTNACGACAGAGACATCACGAATCCAGGCCAGCAGCTTGGAATCTGCNTTTTCAAAGATGTTAAATGGCAAGACATTCCCAGTCACAATTTCATTGTGCATTTGATTGGANCTTGTTTTGCCTGAAGGTGAGATTCAGATACTTTGCTTAAACTTTTNNTCAAGCTCACAGCTCTTTTTGGGGCAAGTCAATGCTGCAAGTAGAAGATTGAGAGGTTTAGTAGATTTTCAGAGCAGATGGTTTGCATTGACTTATTCAGATGGGATCAGGCTAATGGTATCTTTGCGCTCAATAAACTCTACACTGGTTGCCTTTGGGCTTCCTTTGGTGGCACATTGCGCTGTGATTCAGGCAAGTCTGCTGCCATGATTCATGGGCAAGTTGATTGTTGAGGCAAGCAGGTGTTTGCCTGTTGATGATTGGAGGCCTGAGCCTCGGCAGAAGTCTTGGTTTTTCGAAAAGCAGTTTGATGTTGTGATTTGGCTGAGCCTGTCGTAATGCTCATGCACTGGGACTGCATTCCGCCGCAATGACTCGCGTGATGATTGGCATCTTTCGGATGTTTTAATTCCATCGAATTTCGGTCTTTTTTGGAGAGTTTTCAGACAATTCGTATGAGCGAATTGGTCATTGTA
>PBUX01000051.1 GCA_002728565.1 Methanobacteriota archaeon
AGTGACCGAGACAAAGGAAGTCATAGGCATAGCCAAAGAGGCTGGCCTTTCAACAATCATCAGCCACCGGTCAGGCGAAACTTCTGATGACATCATTGCCGACTTCTCAGTTGGCATGGGGGCGGGCCAGATTAAGACTGGCGCCCCCGCAAGGAGCGATAGAACATCGAAGTACAACCAACTTCTACGAATATCGGAAGAAGTGCAGGACTACTACTCTCTATTCTAGCGATGATAGCAGAAGAGGGAGCACTATTGTCGCATCTGACTCGATCAGAAAGCTTGGGGTACCAGGGTCAAGCTTACCCCAGCTAATCTTCTCATTCGGTGGTGCCCCCGAATAGCCACCGAAAGAAGGCCTAGACTCGCTAATCTGGGCAAACCAACTCCAAAGAGGGACCTCCACGCCGGCATCCTGTCTTAGCATTGGAACAACTGAAATAGCGAAGTCCCCAGCGATTCCCCCTCCGACTTGAAGAAGCCCTGTAGGGGAGTCGTCCTCCCTGTACCAATCCGCCAAAGCCTGCATTGCCTCCAAGCCGCTCTTTACCATTTTCGAGCTTGTCAGTGAACAATCGAGAACCTTGGCGGCTAGGAAATTGCCCATAGTTGAGTCCTCCCATCCCGGTGTAAAGATTGGAAGATTCGCATCAGCAGCAGAAACTAACCATGAGCTTTCAGGATCTGCGGAATAGTCTATTGATTCACTTAACAGTAATTCGTAGATGTACTCGTGGGGAAAGCGCCTGTCCCCTACGGCATCTGCCTCCTCCCACAGCTCTTGTAGCAGACTCCCTGTTGAAGAAAAAATGTCCTCGGGAATGGCTACGTCAGTAACACGGTTCAGCCCTCTCTCTCTCAATTTATGATCATCCAACTCACTTTGCTGCCGCCAGTTGGGAACTCCTTCATACCGACTTCTTCCAATTAAGCTGAATAGATCCTCCTCGAGGTTTGCTCCAGTGCAGCAAATAGCATGAACGCGATGCTCCCTAATAGCCGGAGCAAGGCTCCTCCCTATCTCAGCAGTTGACATCGCTCCAGCTAGGGTTACCATCAGCCTTCCACCCGATCCGAGGAAGCCTCTGAGGGACTCGGCGCAGCGTGCTAGCTCACCAGCGTTGAAATGCCTGAAGTGGACACCGAAAAAATCCCTCATCCCCATTCAATCACCTTTGAACCTGGCTACCTTCTCCCTTCTGTTGAGTTTGATTCCGGGCACATTCTCGAGAAGTAATGAGTCCAGCTCATCCGCTATGTGATCCGGATTACTTCCTCCGCACGTGAACACATCAACAGCAAGAAGACCCTTTTCTGAGTAGCAGTGCGCGGTTAAGTGACTCTCATCGATTAGAACTACGGCAGCGAAACCGGTTGGGCTAACCGAGCCATCAAACGACTCAATGTGTGAATGGACCTCCCTGGCCCCTGCGGATCTTGCACATGATCTCAGGGTATCGAGCATCCAAGAACCATCATAAGACATCTGAGGAAAGTAATTGCTGTAGTCCAACAAAACGTGATATCCTAGGGGACCAGACTGCCCTGCCATGACCCAACTGCGGCGACGTCAAATTTCAATCTCACTCACCATCAAGCCATGATCTGATTCGACGCAAACCTTCGTGAATCTCACTCTCCTCAGTCGCATATGAGATTCTGATGAATCCCTCACCACCATTAACCAGTGATGCAGGAATTAATTGCACACCAGCTTCTAAGGCCCTATCGGCGAACTCGATGTCAGTCATTCCGGTTCCAGTAATATCTGCAAAGACGTAGAATGCTCCTTCTGGCTCTGGAACCCGCAAGCCAGGTATGGAAGCGAGACCATCGACCATTATTTCACGGCGCTTTAGATACTCTTGATTGAATAACTCCACAGATTCGTCACATTGCAGTGCGACCCTTGCAGCCTCCATCATAAATGTTGGAATATGGGAGGCGGAATTGGCCTGACTCTTCATCGCTGCCCTCACTGCTTCTGTAGGTCCAGTAAGAAATCCGACCCTCATTCCCGTCATGGCCCATGATTTGGACCATCCATTGATCACTATGGTGCGTTCACTTCCACCTGGAACCGTGAACGGTGAAACGTGAGGCCAATCAACCCAAACCATCCTGCCGTATATTTCGTCCGAAACAATCCACAAATCGTTCTCGACCGCAATTTCGACAATTTCCTCCACTTCTTCAGGAGTGAACACCGCGCCAGTGGGGTTGCAAGGCGAGTTAATGAGAATCATTCTGGTCTTGTCAGTTATTGCATTTCGAATGGCATCCATGTTGGGGTGGAAATTGCCCATGTTAACCGGAACGTGAACCGGAACTGCACCTATGAATTCCAGCATCGGCTCATATGATGCCCAGGAGGGAGCTAGAAGAATTGCCTCGTCACCGGGCATTGTTGTGATTAGGAAAGAGTACAGCAGTGCCTGCTTTGCTCCGGGGGTGACTACTACGTCTTCCCAAGAAACCTCGATTCCGTGATGCTTAGCGAGATAGTCAGCAACTGACTGGCACAGCTCCTTCGAACCAGCCCCTCTCGTGTATTTTGTCTGACCATTTTTCAAACCCTGGACTGCGGTTTCAATTATCTCAGTTGGCGTGTCGAAACCAGGCTCGCCCACCGTCCACCTAACAATCTCAGGACCGGGCGGTTGGAGATATGGAGCAAAGCCAACACCGAGCCCCTCGTAGCGCTCTGACACACTTGGCATGCCCACCACAGGACATATTCCCCAATGAAGGTATGCAGGAGTCCGGATAGCCTTCAATAGAGGAACTAGATTCGGTAGGACGCCGCACGAGTGGCAGAGCAGCTATGCAACGGACTGCAGATCCGTGTACCCGGGTGCAAATCCCGGCTCGTGCTCCAAAGAAAATCTGCTCGTTAGAATGGCAGTGAGTCCTTGTCCACATTACCGCCCGAGAGAACAATTCCCACTCTGTCAATCCCATCCAGGTTCTGGAACTCATCCTTCAATATCGCTGCTAGGCAGATAGCGCCGCTTGGCTCCACAATCATTTGGAACTCCTCGTGGAGCAGAACCATAGCTGTCCGCACTTCATCGTCACTCACAGTTACCACCTTTTCGAGATGATCCCTAAGGATTGGCCACGTCAACTCCCCTAAACTAGTTAGCAAACCGTCGCAAATTGTGTTTGGAGAGTTCTGGGGGACAAAGTGCCCTGCCTCCAAGGATCTAGCAGCATCGTCTGCCCCCTCTGGCTCGGCTCCGAATAGACGAGCTTCGGGCAATAGCTCCCTTGTGGCAATACAAGACCCCGATAGCAGGCCACCTCCCCCAATCGGGGCCATGATTGCATCCAGATCAGCACAATCATCGATCATCTCGATCATGGCAGTTCCCTGCCCGGCAATCACATCCGGATCGTCGAATGGATGCACGAAGGCTGCCCCCGTCCTTTCAATTATGGATTCTGCCGCCTTGCTCCTAGCCTCGAGATTGGGCTCACAGAATGTAATCTCTGCATCATGACTCTGCACNCCCCTTACTTTCACCATCGGGGCGTTGCTCGGCATCACAATGTAAGCAGGGATGCCTCGCTTCTTCGCCGCCAGAGCCAATGCCTGTGCGTGGTTTCCACTGCTGTGGGTACAGACGCCNCTCTCAGCCGAGNCCCCTAATATCTCAATGGCATTGCTCGCTCCTCGAAATTTGAAGGCNCCCACGTGTTGCAAGTTCTCGCATTTCAAGAAGACGCTTCTTCCCGCAAGCTCGTCAATCCTGGGTGAGCTTACCACAGGAGTTCGGTTTACCGTACCCTCTAAACGTGAATATGCAGCTTGCACATCTGAGAAATCCACTGCATACAGCATGTCGAAATCATTTGTCCCGAAGAGAGGTATGCACATCATCCCTGCGGCGTGTTGAAGCGCTATAACCAGCTGGATGGGCCGTGAGCGAAAAGGATGAGGCTGAATGGAGGCACCTCTCTGCGGCCGCCGCGATTCTAATTTTCGATGCACTGTTCCTAGGTATGGCTCCCGAAGGGCCATGGGAAGACTCAGGCTTCTCCAGGGGACTGATTGGAATTGCCGGATTAGCTCTAGCATACGTTGCCTGGTATCGTTTTACCTTTCGTCGTAAGGGCCTGATACCTTGGCTTGATCTCTGGGAGAATCCAGAGAGGACNGCAAAGTTAGAGATGGCAGCNGCTGCAATCATTCTTTTCCTAGCTTGGGCTGCTGGCGACCCTCTCCAACCCTTCCTCCCTGATCCAACCGGCTTAGTTCTCACATTGGTCGGCCTCTTGATTGCACTACAGTCAGCCTATGTTTTGCTGAGCATAGGGCCACTTAGCGATGATGAAACTACCTGAGTCCCGGCTTCCAGAATTGNAATGGCAGGGGAACCTCGCCCTTCATTGCACGGAAAGCTAGGTGATCGGCCCTCTCGTTCCACCTGTGTCCCTTGTGTGCGGAAACATGGACCGCGCCCAGTGAAACAAGACTCTCCGCCTCGTTCCAGAGTCCCCTGACCATTTCCGCAAGCTCTCTATTCGCCTTTGGATTCCAGATGCCCGAGGCAACATTCAGTGCATATTTTGAGTCTCCGAAAATGACCACAGATTCCGATGGTGCATGCACAAGCATCCACCTAAGTGCATGGCCAATTGCTGAGAGTTCAGCAGTGTTGTTTGAACCAACTTCTGCNCCAATGAATAACTCTGAATCTCTTTGTGTTTCAACAAGACCGCACTTTTCGTAGATCAGGCTTCCCTTGCCATTACCAACTCCGCTATCACCCTCAATAACGCAGAAGCCCCATCCTGCTCTGGTGCTGGAGTCGACGTTTCGATTCTCTAGGCAAGAGCCGTCCACGTAGATATGCAGCTTGCCCATTGCTCCAGCTCACTCTCCGATCAATGCCGCATAGGCATTTGCATCTAGGAGAGCNTCAAGATCGGCCTTGTTTTCAACTTCCATCTTGCATATCCAACCACTTCCATATGGGTCTTCATTGATAATCTCGGGTGAATCCTCCAAATCCTCATTGACTTCAATTACGGATCCTGCTATCGGGGCGTAGATCTCACTAACTGACTTAACGGACTCCACACTAGCGAATGACTCCATGGCACCGACTGAAACTCCAATTTCGGGCAATTCCACCCATACTACCTCTGTCAGAGCATTCTGAGCAAAGTCAGTTATTCCTATCAGAACCCCATCATCTTCCACTCTAATCCATTCGTGCTCTTTNGTATATTTCAAGTCCTCAGGAACGTCGCCCATTTGTTCACCCACCCCCTCGCAGAGAATTTAGGGGGTCAAGTTTTCTGTCCCTATTCCTCTTCGTGCCTTCCCTCTAGATGCTCCATTTCATATCTAGCCCAACTCGCACCCATTCTTTCCACATCCGAATCTTCGATCTCTTTTCGAAGCCTTTCAGCCATAACACCCGCTTCCTCCCTGCTAAACCACCTATCTGTAAACAGAGGCACATCGAGAGTGCCAATCCTNGAATTGATGAACAATGCAGTCGAACCACAAATGACGGCCGCAACCCCTAGGNTCGCACCGATCATGGGGGCACTTTCTGTGGTCCTATTGTCAAGAATGGCGAATGAAAGCGCAAGAAACAGGCAAAAGGATACCCCNGTCAAGAGACGCACCATCCGTTCGGCAGGTGAGCTCATGAAGCGACCCATCGGGCTCCAATGAATCAACTTGACTAGGCTNATCAATCAAAGCTCCTGAATTAGCCTGTGTATTTTGTATGGGAGAAGNGACCTATTCACTGGGGTGACCTCTAGAATCCTAGCATCGTCCCTTCTCCTTATGTCCTGAAGCAGCGGATGNCGACTCTTCTTGTGCAGCGTCATCAAAGTGGGCAAATCTGCATTGAGGGCAGTTCTGACCGCGTTCACGAACCCCTCGCTCTCTACCGTGAATTTCCCAATCTCATCAATNACTATGATTTCACATGTGCTGANGCTATCTATGATAGCAGGTACGCCAACTCTCTCGATNTCGCTTGGATCTATNCCAAAACCAAGGATTCTGTTCCTAGAATCAATGTCTTTGTGGGCCATTATNCCCTTCTCACCTGTCAGAATGTTGACGCAAGCGTATCCAACTCTNTGACCGTCTTCAATCACTGCCTCGCANCGCATCCCTCCAACTANGTTTTGAGGTGAATTGGGGCCCTTTGTTCTGGTGAATCCACCNACNTCCAGCACCATGTCAACTACCTTTTGCAATACAGCAGACTTCCCAGATCGCGGAAGACCAGTGATTCCAATCTTAGGGTTAATTCCCAATTACCATACCTACCTTCGCGAGCGACAACGCGCTGCTTACGGAGACCACCGATATTAATCCATTCTATTATTTGGTACTCTTCAACAGACCAATGATCGGAAATCACTCAAACCGCTACGGGCCAATTACTCAATTTGTTCATTGGTCACGATTGGAGCAAACGGCAAAGTCTCAATCTCGTAGTTATTCACGTTGTTGTTTGCAGACCAAGCAACTGACCATAGATTCAAATCTCGTGAATTCAGATATTTCACCAAAGAAGCAAGGCCAGCCTCTATTTCTCCGTATTCATCCACCAAGCGCTCTACGATTTGCTCAGGTAAATCCAGGAAGCTCAGGGAGTTGTCCAACGCACAACCAGCTGGGATCACAAACCAAGCCAGCCTCCTTTTCATGTTGGGACCAGTCATGGCTTTGCATGCTATCCTTGGACTTCGCGAGAAGCGACTATCTCCAATAAATCCGGCATTCTTCATGCCCGAGGCAGAAGAAGCACTCTGTCTGAAAAATGGATGGATAAGTGAAACAGCACCGTCTACAAACTTCACATGAGCCGCCCTAACTAGTGGGTTATCACTACAATCATCCCTCCAATCAGAAATTTTCTCGCCCTGAGTCTTTTGATCGACCTCACCGGTTCTGACTCTAATTGACCTACCACCCGGATCAATCCAAGCACCGGCTTCAATCAACCTTGGTTTGTCAGCGAGCGATCCGATTGCCCTCATTGTTTCATTTCTTAGTCGATTGTCTCGTGGCATTTTGGGAACCGCCCATGAAGTATCTGTCCAGATGGACCATGGCCCCCTTTCCAACTCAATAAACGGGGACTCCTTCCCGACCCCCCGCTTTTCAACAAGATCGCTATTTCTCAATGGGCCGAAGCTGGTCAGTACTTCTGTCTCTCCGCCGACTACAACACCCAAAACTGAGACACCCTGGGCCCCGCCAAATAGGAAGTCACTTCCTTCTGGGAAAGACCAAACACTATCCCATTCATTGCATGTTACCAGCAGCTTCCTTATCGGCGCGCTGCTCTTCTCCCGAAGAACCGATTCAGGCACAATCAGCCTAACTCTACCACCTGGTTCTGTGAGCTGCAATGACCTTTCTATGAAAAGCCTGTACAGGTTTACATTACCCCTAATTGCAGAGAATCTAATTTCCCCATCCGGGGACCTGAATTCCCGCAGCTCCCTAGAAAGCTCCTTCCTCAATTTACTTCCATCTGGATTGCCTCTGAAACGATCTTTGATACGAAGCCACGGGGGTTTTGAAACCATCAGCATCGGCTTGCTTACCCACGGCCACTCTCCCCTAAGTACGTCAAAGCACCTAACATTGCTATCCAAAATCGTGACAGCCTCGGACCTGCCTATTGTGCTCTTGTCCCCATCTCCGATGAGGTCAACGATTCCGAGCCTACCGAGAACCACCAGAATCCTCCTTCTCGCAGTCTCTACAGCTATGTCAGACGAGTCAGCAAGTTGCAGCCCTTCCAGTAACCTCAGGCAGTCTTGCTTTCTTTCGGACTCTTCCAGATTAGCAAGCCTTTCATTATGTATCCTAAGCATCCTCTCCACGAAGAGGCCGGCTCCAACACATGGATCCGAGAAGGGCAGGGGAATTCCAGTTTTCGTTGAGCTCTCATCCTGGGGGTCATCTGCCTCCAAGGCCCCATCTGTAGTGATTCCGTCGTTAAGCTGCCTAGCAAACGTCCTGAAACTCGGCGGTAGTGCCATCAGCGAAATCGTTGCTGGAGGCTCCTTGGCCAAACTTCTTCCTTGTCCAAGTTCATCGTAAAGGATCGCATCAGCAAAGCCCGGAGGAGTCGCATATATCCCTCTCGGTGACCGGCCATCGCTCTCTGCCTCGTGCCTGGCTAGTAGGTTGTCTAGAACGGAACCAGGGTTGCTTAGCAAACCGGCTGGCAATGTCGGCCAAAAGTTTGGCAGTGTGGCCGCTATAGGCTGCCCTTGCACGGTCGCCAACTCCCAAGAATCGAGCCAAGTTTCTATTTGACGTGCTCTATCAGGGCACTCCTGATCAAGCCTCGCGTACCAACCTGAAGTCTCAATGGCCATGTGACATTGGGTCCCACCCGCTATTATTCTTTGAATGTTGCATCAAGGGGTGCGTTGGCTTTCAACCATCAACCCTAAAAACATCCTGATCAATCTCGATAATCATGCTCCTCTGTAGGAGCCACGAAATCCCCTCATCAACCTCATCCGATCTTATTCCCAGATCCCCAAGAGATAGTAAGATATCCTCGAATCTGACTCCACGACCATTCCCATCCCCCTCCTCAATTGCATTCATAATGTGCTCAGCGACAATCGTGAGAAGCGGGTCATCCTCGGTTCCGAGGGCACCTAGATCCACCAATGGCTGCTCATCAACAACCTCGACACTGCGCTCCTCTTCTCGGGAAGAGCCGTAAATATCGAACAAATTCCTCTGGTGCGGATCATCCCTTGAGCTCCCTCTAGCAGACTCCCTCTTTCTCTTGAGGCTCTTTGCCAGAGCCTCAATCCTATGCATCCTTTGCTCAAGGCGCATCTTCTCATTGCCGAGGTGCTTCTCGATCAAAGCCAACTCGTCTCTTGCCCTACCGTCTAGCCAATCAGACAGGCTCCATGTTGGGTCCATCCTCAGCATGGTTTCCCAGAGCTCAGCAACTGATTCAGGAAGCGTCTTCACATCTATCCTCGGCTTCTCGCTTCCGTCACTGGGGTTTCGCGCCGCCATCCTTGGTATGTGCCGTGTGACCGTCTATGAATTATCGCATTCACAATGGAACCACAGGAAGGGTTGGGTTGATGAATGAAAAGGATGTGCCGAAGCCATGTCACAAAGGTATCGGCTCACAATCCTACCTGGTGATGGAACAGGACCAGAGGTCGTTGAAGAGGCGAAGAGAGTGGTTTCCGTCTTCAATGAGCTTGGACCAATCACACTTGATACCACAGAGATTCCCTGTGGAGGGAAATTCTACCAAGACACTGGCGAGGAGTGGCCAACTGGGTCCTTTGAACACTGCAGGGACAACTCCGACGCGATTTTAGTTGGTGCTGTGGGCTGGCCCGGGGCACGACTACCCAATGGGGACGTCGCGGGAGGGCAAGCTCTGCTGGGCCTAAGGTCCGGTTTGGATCTTTTTGCTAACATCAGACCAGTAAAATTGTACCCAGGTGTTAAACACAAGGTGAATGGCTCATTCAAGAGCGTCTGGGACTCCGATTCCGTAGATATGGTTCTAATCAGAGAGAACACTGAGGGCCTGTATCATTCCCTACTAAGGAGGTCCTCAAGAGCCGCCCAAGGAGGGGAGAAGGACGAACCCATAGTCATAGAAAAATTCCCCGGACTTGACGGTGAAATCGCCTGGGACCTTCGCCCAATTTCGAGAAACGGCAGCGAAAGGGTCGTTAGGTTCGCCTTTGAATTAGCCTCTAGAAGGAAGCAGCAACTGAATAGGAGCCAGAAGGTTACTTGTGTTGACAAAAGCAACGTCACACGTGGTTGCCGACTCTTCAGGCAGGTATTCAGGGAGGTTGCCTCGGAATTCTCCGGTATAGAAACCGATGAAGCCTTCATCGATGCATTCACTATGTGGCTAGCCAGAAGTCCCGAGGATATCGATGTAGTAGTACTCCCAAACATGTTCGGAGATATCGCCACCGATCTGGCCTCGGTGCTTCAGGGAGGCATGGGGATGGCTGCCAGTGCCAACATTGGGGAGAGCCACATGCTCTTCGAACCGGTCCATGGGTCTTCACCTAAGCACTCAGGTCAAAATAAGGTCAATCCAATCGCGGCAATATCCTCAACACAGCTCTTGTTTGAGTATCTGGGATTACGCAATCAAGACGATTCAGCCACCATGTGCGCCGAAATCCTAGAGAAAGCAATCTGCGAGCATCTCGTAGAAGGCGGTCCAATTACGTACGATATCGGGGGCTCTGCGAGCACAAGCGACGTTGGCAAGGGCATCGCAGAAAGATGCGCGAGGATTCTACGTGAAACAAGTGGAATCTAGACTCTTGACATAGCCGAGCCCATGATCTCTAGGGCCTCCCTTAGAGCTGCCTCATTGTCCCAATCATGTACATCTTCGTCAATTAATAACGCATCAGAAACTAGTTTTTTCGAAGCTCGAAGAACCTCATCGACAATGGTCACAGTCGCAGCTCTCGCTGTTCTTGATAGTGGATTCAAATCTATTGCAATCACTTTCTTGCCCAAGGACACCAAAGCCTCGCACCTGTCACCGTCTTCCAAAGGGACTAGGATAACATCAGAGCTCTCAATACCATTTGAACTGCATATCGAGCGAGGACCCTCCAAACCCTCAATGCGACCGTCCTCTTCATCCCCAAGGATTTCTACGGAACTCACTGAAGAAAACCAGTCTTCATTGAAACCCTCCGGGGCCTCTTCGCTCAGAACCTCGCTCTTCAAATCTTCAAGCACCCCAATCAATCCCGAGACCCTCTCCGAAGTTCTGTAGTATAGGTTCACCTCGATCGGGCACCCAACTACGGCCGCCAACCTAATCAGCTCCTTTCCAGCTAGCACTACGGTGTTCCCATTTACCGAAATAACCGGGCTTTTTGCTGAAACCAGCATCTTCGACGCATGTTTTATCGCTCTGGATGCCGAATCAGAGGTCATCTCTCCCAGCAGGTAGTCGAAAGCCTCACCTCGCCCATGGGCGATCATTGCAGAGTCCGCAAGAAGACCGGCATCTGAGGCCTCGACCAGTTTCTTTCTGGCAAGCAGGGAAGCCCTCCTTGGGTGACTCTCCGGTATCTCGCCCAATTCAAGCATCCCCTACAATCATCGACAAATCCAAGGGGGGCACGCCTCTATTCAGGGAACTGGACGAGATAAGGTCAATTCCTTGAGTATCACGCCATTTCTCAACGTCTCCAAGCGATATCCCACCAGATGCTTCCAGAATGCACCACTGCCTAAGGCCGGACTCAGTCAATCCTTTGTCCGCTTCTTCACAAGCATCGGGCCCCATATTATCGAGCATTAGTACCAGCTTCTCGTCCCTCTCCCTCTTGTATTGAATCTCAGCCCATGCCGATGCCGCGGAAATTGCATGAGAACTAGATGAGACCTCTATGGTGGTGAAAGACGAATACCTGTCCATATTAATGCTTCCAATCGCATTAGCAATGCTATCCTCCATTGATTTTCCGGAAACGAGAGCTATGTCGTTTTCTTTGATCATAAGCGCATCAGACCTGCTTAATCTGTGCGTTAAACCACCTCCGATATGAACCGCCCATTTATCCAATAGCCCCCAATCAGTCTTTCTTGTGCAGGCAACACTCATGCCTCCAGCAAGTTGTACCCACCTAGCTACATTGGTTGAAATTCCCGACATCCTGCCTAGGACGTTCAGCAGAATCCTCTCACAACCTAGAATCTCCCCAGCAGGCCCCTCTATGCTCAGTACAAGGTCACCAGAATCCACCTGATCTCCTTCTGAGACCTTCCAATCCAGAATGGAGTTAGTGCACTGCATAGACACCAAACGGTCAATTACAATGCATCCGGCAATTCTGCCTCTCTCCTTTGCTCTGACTTTCCCAATCACCTTCTCGGTACCACCGATGTCGCTTTCGTCGTCCGAGACCAACGCCCGTAGCCACCTAGCTATCGATTCCTCGAACAAGTCGGTCGGTCCTCCTTCACGGCCGCCCTGCCAAAGAAGATCCGAGCGATCGTGCGGAAGCCTTCCCATAGTCATAGGGACCGATTCCTTGTCTTGAATGGTACCATTATCTGAGATTAGTCCTTAAAAGGCCCTCATGGTGGCCATTTCAGGCTTGGTGCTGTATCTGCTAGTTGCACACAACATGTCTGGTGGGCCTGGAGATAAGTAGGTCCGATCGGATTCACTCAACCTTGCTGACGTTAATTGCATTCGGCCCCTTGGGACCTTCTCCCACTTCGAATTCAACCGAGTCCCCATCTCGTATCTCACCCTCGACCTGTGATTTGTGGACGAATAG
>PBUX01000052.1 GCA_002728565.1 Methanobacteriota archaeon
ATCACTATATTCATCGTTGAATTTTTCAGGGACCTCAATCCCCAACTGTTCAGCTATTAGATTAATTGATTCTCTTAGTCTAGGAGTGCCTTTTCCATCATCCACGACAGCTATTCTGAGCTTGCCCAATAGTTGCTGATCCACTAATCCTTCTTGNCTTAATGTAGTTCGCATCGGACTATCTACGTTNGTTGTGAAANCATTCACTCGTCACAAGTGACACGAAGTCTAGTAACTGAAAGAGCACTATCGGAATGTTTGCCCCAGAGCTCATCCCACCAATTATCCATCTCTTCGACCGTAGCCGCACACCAGTTCAGATCTTCTTCAATCTTCACCAGGATATCGCTACAGATATTTCTCCAATCCTTAACCTCTCTATTTCTGCATTCTTGAGCAACATAGTATGCAATAGGGATGTGGCATAGTATCAATGGATCAGAGTATTTCCTAACTAATCCGTTGGATTCATTCAATGATACCCAATAATGTAGCACCAGGTTCTCCGAATGATTACTGCTTAGAGCAAGACGATACCATGTCTCTTCTGAAGGGGTTTCAAACCAATGTGGAATTGATGGCAATTCACCAGTTCCAAGTATTCTTTCACATCTTTTGAGGAAATCTTTCGCTGTAAGATTTGAATGTATTCGGGACCTATCGTTTGAATTCCTCAACGCCGTAGTAAGTTGACTAGAAATCGGCAATCCATTCTTTAGAATCTTGTCAATTAACTGATCATTGAGTTTCAATCTTCTGAGGTAGTCATGGAAAAACCAGAAACCAAACTCTTCTCCAGTAAGCTGGGCATAAAGCTCAATGCCCCTACGCTCATTTCCCGGCGTCTCAACTCTCTCTCCATTTTCATCAATTGGGGCTCTTTCTGGAATGCCCGGCTTATCAATAAAATCGAATACCATCCCTTCTTTATTACCATCTTTGTCAAACCACAGAACTTCCGGTTTGAGATCCTTAATTCGATTTTGAATATCTATTTCTCTATCATTTTTCTCCAATCCAAGCAATGCTCTAGCCCTTGCACGAGTCATCCAAACTCGCTGCTCTGAACCGTCTTCATGCTCAAAGGTAACATGGCCCTTGCCAGAAAGAGAGCGATTGTTTAGATTATTCTTTTTTACTGTACGAATTCTATTCTCAATACGCTCTTTCTGCTTGTCCAATTTTTCGACATTTTCCTTAAGCCGTTTGATACTATCCTCGTTACTCAATTTAGTTTTCAACTNACTCATTTTCTCTAAAATTGAGGGGGCCACGATTCCCCTTTGACNCCCTGTTTCAATTTGCTCAATCAGTTTATTGTACGCCTCCAAAAGAACCTCATCAGATGCATCTATCTCATCTGCCCAACTCTTCAGTAAAACGATTTTTTCAGCGTCGATATTTGACTCAATTTCCTCTATGTTAGAATTGATGATATCAATCTCTTTCTGTCTTTCCGTTAGTTTTTCCAAAACTCCCTTCTTCGATTTCCGATCCCTTTTTCTTGCCGGAGGTAAAGTCCATTCCCTATCTCCTTCCTCCTTCTTCCTACTTACCTCTAGTCCAGTATGGCGGCGATAAGATGGCGCAGAACCCAACACGCCCCCTTTGCCATCATCTACGGGAATTTGAGATTGAGTTTCGGGAATATTGTCTTCCAGAACTAGTCCACAGTCCTCGCAAACGACCTCTCCTCGAGTTTCGTCTCTGTTTAGATTTCTGCTTCCGCATTCATTGCAGATTCTATCATTGACCATAATCACGACCTATTGTTATACAGAATAGAGCCTGAAATTAGGCCTATTGGGGTTAATGAAAAGACATCATCAAACGCCACAGCTCCGCTAGGAGTAGAGTCAACCAATCTATCCAACTCAATCGCCCCACNGTCGAAGGCGTCTTTGAGCCCGCGCTTCAGTAGATTAGCCGGAGCAGAACTCACAGAAAATCTCAATCGGTTTACAGATTGAAACTCATTGATGTTAAACTCATAGAATGGATAAACACCATCTACCTTGGTAATTGTCATTATTGTGCCAGGTTTCTTCTCATTCCACAACCATGCAGTTCCGACAAATCTACTCGCCCCGTNGTGATNGATTACCTTTCTAACTGCCTCAATCTGTGACCTATGGGGTAGCATCAATGTGTGCATACTTCCTCTCAAGTAGCTTTGACGAACTCCATCTGTTGGATATTGTCTAGCGAAAAATACCCTAGACATTTCAGCGAGTAATGAGTACTGGTAAATCGCCGGACGCAAAACAGACAAAATTTTTCCAACCTCCAAAGTCCATTCGATACCCTTGTTCTGCTTCCTAATATTATGGATGATTCTCATTACTTCACTAGATGACTCCAATAATCCGCCAGAATTCGGTATCGAGAAGCAGACATCCTTAGGAGAACTAATCACCCTATCTTCGCCAAGTAGATCGTGAGCCATTTGATGAATTTCAATTGACAACTGTTCCTCATTTGAACTCTCAATTCCTCCAACAATGAAGGCATAATAATCGAATTCTTTCCTGTGTTCTTTCAAGTAACTAATCAGATCTTCCGGATTTTCCGAGCTTCTAATGAACAGAATGAGGCACCTGCCTGAACCCTTCACTTTTCCCAACATATCGAATTTGGCTAGTGCAAGCATTGCATGATATCTGCCCAATGTTGTGAGCCTATACTCTGTGCGCCCCTGGTATTTTCTCTTTTCCACTAGTTCGGATTCTAATGCGTTCCCAAGTGCATTCACAATTCCCTTTGGTTTGGGCATTGAGGGGAATCCTTGCAAATCTTTAGATGAGCACCAATCTTGCCCCTCCATATTCAAATCTGCTAGACGAGCCAAAACTACTTCCGAGCTATCTCCGGACAAAACTTGACCCATTTCAATAGCCGTATTGGCCGATTTAGCGCCGCCTTCGGTTACCCATAAGGAACAACCAATGATTTCAGCGAGTACGAATAGTAGGGAAGAACTCCAGTTAGAACCAGCATTCATCAGTAGAGCCATAGTCTCCGCATCTTGGTTAGATATTCCAGAATTCACAATTGTTTTCTCAAGGTGCTCACACCAGATTTCATCGGGATCTTCGTCGCCCGACCAATTATTTGGCATCANCCGGTCGACNTGTAAACAATCGGAGTCAATACCCTTCTTCTTCGAGAGATCACTAATTCCCATTGGCATCTCATCAGATGAATCCGATCTCAAGACCAACATTCTATTCGCTCCAGTCTTCTCAATTAGATCTCCAAAGAGGTCCTCAGCCTTCTTCAGATCATTTGGNAAAAAGTCACTCCCTTCTCGGGCTAATTCAATTACTAGAAGACTCATTCTAATCACCACGCATAACTCGATTAGAACTCAGATAGGGGCCGTTTGTACATGACCAAACTCCTCGCATGCAGAATTCAAGTCAGACTGTCCTATCTTGAATCCATCGGCACTTCCTTCGGGATTCAATTCCAGATGCCTCATGACTGCGTTCTCCTTGATTCTAGTAGCAACTCCTGCGATATCGGCCCCTGACATCCCGTCAGGTAAGAGGGCATAAACCGCAGACAGATCCATACTATCGCACCTCGCAACATCGCCGAGATGAAGGTCCAGGATAGCCTCGTACTCGTCACGCTTGGGCAGAGAAACCTCGATATGACTACCTAAACGCCCCTGACGAAGGAAGGCCGAATCAATCAACTCCTTCTGGTTAGTAGCAGCCACAATCAGGACTCCATCTCTTGAGTCTATNCCATCTATCTCTGAGAGCAGCTGATTAACAACATCTCTCTTGGCCGAATGNCCCGCACCAATNTTGCTNCTNCTNGANCCNAGAGAATCAAATTCNTCGAAGAACAAAACNCANGGGGACATCTTACGTGCCTTATCCATGATGTTCCTTACAGCCCTCTCAGATTCTCCCACCCACATTGACATCAATTCCGGCCCCTTCACACTGAGGAACTGTGCTCCTGCCACATTGGCGGCCGCTCTTGCTAGAGCAGTCTTTCCGGTTCCTGGAGGTCCATAGAGCAACACTCCAGATCCGATACTGAGGCCGGCAGCCTTGTGAATCTCAGGGAACTGCAAGGGTAGCAGAAGCTTCTCTTTTAGCACAGTTTTGGCATCCTCTTGCCCGATTATTGATTCAAATCCTACCTTCTCGACTTCGACATGATGGCGACGCTTCAAGGACGGACGAATTCTATCTACGGCCTCAACCATATCTTCCCTTAGGACATTCAACTCTGTCGCATCAACCTCGTCAAAATCTAACAATCTTTCGAAACCGAATGTACGGTTTGCAGCCCTGTATACTCCCTCGCGACACATGTGGTCGATGTCAGCCCCAACGAAACCAACTGAGATTTCAGCTAGCTCATTGAGATCAATATCTTGGCCTAATGGCATCCCTCTGGTGTGGATCTGCAGAATCTCCAATCTCCCATCACTGTCCGGAACAGGGCACTCGATTACACGCTCAAATCTACCTGAACGGTTTACCGCTGGATCAATGTCATCCAGTCTGTTAGTAGCTCCTATGACGACAACTTGTCCTCTGTCTTCCATTCCGTCTAATAGGGTCAGTAACTGAGATACCAAACGCCTAGACATCTCCGTCGCTGTCTGTCTGTCGGGTGCTATTGTATCGATCTCATCGATGAAAATAACCGAAGGAGAATCTTGCTTTGCTTCACTAAATAATTCACGTAGAGTAGCCTCTGCAGAACCTACGCATCCTCCGATTATCTCAGGGGCTGAAATCGAATGGAAAGTGGCCTGCGTCTCTCTTGCTAGAGCTCTCGCTAGCAGACTCTTTCCTGTTCCTGGCTCTCCGTGTAGAAGCACTCCGCGGATTGGAGGCTTACCTCCTCTGAGGAAGATTTCAGGATGCAATAGTGGTACAACCGCTACTTCTTGAATCTGCTCAATCACCTCATCCAGGCCGCCAATATCGGCGAATGAGACATCTCCAGTTTCGAGCAGTGGTCTACGAGCACGCCTGCTTAGTAACTCGATTTGAGTACTAGGTCCAATGACACCTCCGTTGCGCAGCATGAGGGGACGAATCTTCTCTGCCTGTAACTCCAATATCCCTCCATTTGGTGAAGGGAATGTGATATGATCGCCTCTGCAAAGAGCCCTCCCGAGTAGGTTTGGGCCAATTAAATCCTGCATATCGTCCTCAATTTCTTCGCCCACAGGTGCGAAGAATACCTTGTCCAAAGTCTTGGGCTTGTCAATCACTTCAACTTCTAGAGAGTCTCCTGTCCTTGAGGAAGCATTCAGTCTAGTCGTGGCATCGAGGTAGATGAAGCCCGGGTTAGCACTAGGACTAATCCTAGCAACACCAGTGGTCTTGCGTCCTCCTTTCAGGAGAATCTCGTCGCCCGGAGAAGCCCCCAACTCCTCTAGGTCCTGCTCGTGGAAAACCACTAGGCCCTTGTGGGCCAGCTGATCTGGCAGGTTAGCTACTGTCAGCACTTGGTCAAAAATTGCAATTGCCCTACTCATCTTCTCTCACACCTTTACGTACTGTGTGGATAACGTAACTTGTCATCCGTGACACTATTCATCGCCCCCACCGTCATTGAAGTCAACTCCATCCCAGTCGTTGGGCAGGAGAGCTAGAGCTAGGCCGCCGGTAGCTACTGCAGCAGTGATCCAGAAAATTCCTCTCAGTAATCCCATGACCTCAACCCCTTCAAACCCATTCTAATTGACTGCCGCCCTTCACTGCCAGCACGCCCGCTCCGAATTCCTGTGAGTTCGCAGCGCGCATCTTGCCCTGGGAGACCATCTCGCGCATATCCGCAATCTGTTCCTTGTGAATCTCCGAGGTCGGAATCGCTTGGGCGAAAGCCTCGACGAGATCCGAATCGACTAGAGGCCGAGCATCTTGGAAGAATGCTGACTTCATCGCCTCGTCGATAGCCGTTCTGATGTCCCGGCCGCTGAACCCGTCCGAAATCTCGGCAAGCCTCTCGATATCGTAGTCTGAGGGGTTCCTCTGACGTATCTCGAGCATCGAGGAGATGATGTCCTTGCGTGCCGTGCTCGAGGGCAGGTCGATGAAGAACCTCCCATGGAAGCGATCTAGGAGAGCTGGCGACATCTTTTCGAACTCGTTCGCTGTGAAAATGAAGAAGACGCCGGAATTGTCGTCCTCCATGAACTGCAGGAGAATACTCTCCGCGCTGTCACGCGCGGCGTCCGCGGCCCGATACATCGAGCCAGCTTTTGTCTGACCAAGGAGTTTCTCAGCCTCGTCCATGAAGCAGACCACTGGAGCCCTGGCGGCTAGGTCATCGACTAATTCTCGCATGAATCTCTCGTTGTCGGAGACGCACGGGCCCACGAGTTCTTCAGGGTGGACGCGGTGGAAGTCCATGTTCCATTCATTGGCGATGGCCTTGGCGATCATCGATTTGCCGCAACCCGGAACACCAGTGAGGAGAACTCCCGCCGGGAAGCGGGTGAAACCGTAGATGGCGGCTTCCGGGCTGAATAGACGACCAGTCATCTTGAACCAGTGGATTAACGGATCCATCCCCTTGATGTCGTCGTACTGGAACACGCTTTCCGGCATGGTTTGTGCCGCGTGCTCTAGCCTCTCGATGAGTTCGGCCTTGTTCCCATCTAGGGGGAGTTTGAGAGACCGGAGGGTGTCCTTGAGCTCGACCACAGTCATTCCCTCAAGGTCCATCGCCAGCAGACTCCTCTTACTCGGCAGGCTCATTGGGACACCTCGACAATCGGTATACTCTCTTCATCTAGAACTCCGTTGGTTCTGTTGAGGTAGATCTCTAGGTAGTTGGGAACCTTGCTTTCAATTACCTCCTTGAGCTCCTCCACTCGCGCTTCGAGGCTCTGGACCTTGCCCTTGAGGGCCTTAGTCTGCAACTTGAGGACCTTCTTCTCCTTGGCGAGATTTTTCTTCTCCTCAGTTAACTCCTCTAACTTGGCCTCGGTCTTCTTGCTCAACTCGCGAACTTTCTCGTAGTCCATCTTGTCGTATAGGCCCGCCTCCATTCTATTCACCATAGTCTGAATTTCTTCCACAAGAGCCTGCAAGTGGCGCTTGACCACCGGAAGGGTGAACCAGTTGAGCCTACCTAGAGACCCTCTAACCTCTTCGAGCACCGTGCAAACATACCTATTCGTTTCCGCCATCTTCTCCTCAACCCTGCTGCGCTCGTAGACGCCCTTCGAATCTACATGTATGGCGTGCATCTCACAATCCATCACAGGTGACCTCCACATTCTCCTTCCATCCAGGGCAGTCTGAGACACTCTCTTGGTGAGACCTTACCATTGTACCAGTCTCTAGGATAAGGCACCTCGTTACCATGGCCGCGCTGTGCGGCCAGCAGACATAGCGCCATAGCAGCCTGCATAGCGCCAACATATGCTGTGGTCGTAACGATTGAACTCACTGGACGCGTTCCTTCTTCTTGGCAAGAAACTCTCTCAATTGCAAACGCTTCTTGAGGCCCGTATCTACAAACCATGCACAATCCATCACCGAAATGCTCGATAACACCTCGAACTCCTTCTCCTCCGCCGTTTACCATCGAAACACCTCTGATTAGGCACGCCCGATTCAGAAGAGTACGAGCATTCTGATTGTCGAGACAAGAAAGAGCGATTTGCATTGAATCAAGTGAACCTTCTATGACTTCGTCATATCCGGTGTCTCCTATTATATCGAGAAGACTGATTTCTCCATCCACGAGTTCTTCTGAATCGTCGATGATATGGTGTGCACCAATTGGAGCTGGAATGCCTACTACCAAGTCAGAACCCATCTCAAATCTAGAACCCAGCCTACTTGCAGCCGCACTCGCCTTTGCCTCTCCCAAGTCTTCCAAGTCGTACAGAATTTGCCTATTCAAGTTGTGAACTTCGATCTCTTGATCTCCATCAATCAAATTCAATCTAGTTGTACTCGGTTCACATCCACTGAGTAATAGCGGAGCCGCCCAACTTCCAAGGCCTCCTACTCCTAGAACCAAAGCATTCACTTCGTCTAACCTTACAGGGAGATTATTCGTACCGAATTTGATAGAGCCATCTACTATACTGACTGTAAAGGGTCCAACGTCCTCGTGTCCTAACTCAACATCCCAATCCATGTAATTTTGCCAAATCCACTCATTCAGCGAAAATGGAGTTGACTCCAGAGGAACTCTCCACCTTACAAGGGAATCCTCTCCATCGGATGTCCGAGTCGCCGTCCCTGGGCCAAAACGACTATTCAATCGGGATATCGCTTTCTCAGGATCTAGATTTCCAACTCTCGCTGTTAGGGTCAACCATCGATCAAGCACCTCTGTCTCCCAGAACGACTTTCTCTCGCCGAGTAACTTGTGTAGAAGCGCAGAAACGCCGCAGATCAGAACCGCAGCATCAATCATAGTTTCTCTAACATATTCAGAGTCTATTTCAGGAAATTCGCCTGAGCCCGTGATAGCTGAACCGCCACCATGGATCAACCAGTTTCCGCTATGAGTAATTGGTCGGGAACAGTTCGCCGTACCTATCCAAAGGTCTACCTCTCCTTTGCCGACTTCGCGCAGAGATACCTCCATTCCTCTATCACTAAATGTATCCTGAATTTCTCCCCATGAATTACAGTCAAAGTCAACCAGTCCTCTAAGCATTTTGATTTCCATTTTGTCTTCTGGATTCCTATGGATACAAACTTCTCCGACATCTTTTCTACAGGCCCCCAAGAGATCAAGTTGCAGCATCATCGCCAACAGACTCTCATCATGCCCTTCCATGGTAATTTTCAGCGAGGAAACAATCTTCTGATCGAGCAGGCCTGACTGCCTGTGCCATTTATGTTCGAATAAGAAATCATCAGAGTTCAATCTCTTCTACCTCCTGTGCAATTTGATGGATCCTGTGATTATGTCTGGCAACATTAGTTACTTCTTCCCCAAGAGAATACTCTGGGAATTGCGTGCCCGATAGATCACTCTGTACCCGATGACCACCAATTAGTATCAGCGCAGCTTCAAGCTCTCTACAAGCTATTTTTATCGGAGGT
Source organism: Methanobacteriota archaeon (assembly GCA_002728565.1). GTDB lineage: Archaea > Thermoplasmatota > Poseidoniia > Poseidoniales > Thalassarchaeaceae > UBA36. The sequence goes on from PBUX01000052.1 coordinate 9,057, forward strand.
CCGCAATTTGCAGTAGTAAGTTGAACTGTTGAGTTCTCAATCGCTACGCAAGACCATTTCGACTCACCTTCCAAGCCCAATGTTGATCTGTTGATCATCGGTTTTATCCCCCATAATGTAGGAAGCCACCGACTCCAAACCGAGAGCACATTTCCGATGTCAATAAGGGTCCTATGACTTCCTGAGATGCGGTAAATAACCATGTTTCCGGAACTTCCATCTAAACCAATGTCGAGAGCTTGTGGAGTGTCACAAATCGGAAAACTGGTTGAGGATGCATGAACCCTTAGGGAAACTGGAATAGATGCCATCACACACACCTCGCGGTATCTTTCGTATTCGGGTTTGAGAGTACATACTGAAGCTGGTTGATATAGCAACCAAGTCTTTGTTTTCGATCTCTTTCAAGCGCAGAGTAAGTACCACTATATCCTCCAATACAGATAGCACAAAGATCAATTCTAGGAGCAATCTCAAATCTATCAGCGTGATATATGTTACAATGCTTAATATCGGAATCAGAAGGTAATCTCACATATGCATGAGGCATTTCTGCAGGAAATCCTCTGAAATCAATTACAATCTGATACTGAATTGTACCATCTCTTTTGTGACTCTTTCTCCCTATCATTGAGAGTTGGACTACTCCTGAGTTGCCATTAGACAATTTGAGATTACTAATTGATACCACCGAAGGATAACTTATCTTCAGATACTGCAAGTCATCAGCAGTTAGCCCAGGGGTTGACCAATATGCTGCTTTACTGAGTCCCCCAGCCTCAATGGCCTGAGGCCCAACATAGAGAACTTCACCAGTCATATCATTGGCAGACCTATCTCCAACCTCTGATCCCAGCGCATCATACACTTGCCAGCTTGAACCAT
>PBUX01000006.1 GCA_002728565.1 Methanobacteriota archaeon
TGGTTCCCCTCTGAAAACTTTGAATGTGACTTTATCTGGCAAATTACTCCTCCTCCTGCAGGTCGTCGGCATCCAGCAAGGACATCAATTCGTCGGGAATTTCTGGATAGGAAGAAAAATCGATTTTCATCGATCCGTCCGATGAAAGGGTAATGACGCTGTTTACCTTGCTCCAGTGACCATGGTCGGTTTCTGGGAAATCCTCCCTTGTATGGGCCCCTCTGCTCTCTTCCCTACGGTGAGCTGCGAGAGCGCACATCCTACTTACCGTAACCATTGCACCGATTTCAAGGGCCTGGTGCCAACCTGGATTGTAGATTCTTCCCCCTCCAGGAGAGGTTGAAGCGGCTCTATCTTCGAGAGAGTCGAGGTCTGCAAGTGCCTCTTCCAATAATTCTCCAGATCTGATGATTCCGGCCTTGTTCTGCATCATCTCCCTCAAGTCACTAACTACCTTGGCTGGGTTCTCTCCTCCCTTCCTATGGAGGGGAGCTAGCGTCTCCTCTACAACATCATCAATTTCCGATTGAGGGATTGTCGAAAAGTCGGTCTGATCTTTGGAGCTGGTGGCTGCATGCTCACCTGCAATCTTTCCAAAGACAATTAGGTCCGAAAGTGAGTTGCCTCCAAGTCTGTTGGCCCCATGAAGTCCGGTCGCGACTTCTCCTGCGGCGAACAACCCGGGAATCGTGGTCTCCTGTGAGAATGGATCGACCTTCACCCCGCCCATGACATAGTGGGCGGTGGGTCCGACTTCCATGGGCTGCTTGGTGATATCGACTGCTGCTAGTTCCTTGAACTGGTGATACATCCCTGGTAGTTTCTTCTTGATTTCATCGGGATCCCGCCAGGAGATGTCAAGATAGGCCCCTCCATGCTCGGAAGCCCTGCCTGCAGCTCTTTCACTGTTTATCGCTTTAGCTACGACATCTCGAGTAAGCAGCTCCGGTGGCCTACGGTTTGTAGCGAGTTGGCCAGAAACCACCTCCCCAACCCATGCCTCGGCTTCTTCTATTGTATCGGCGAACTCATCGGCGTACATTTCGGGGACGTAATCGAACATGAATCTGTTTCCTTCCTTGTTGAGTAGCTTGCCGCCCTCTCCTCGGACCCCCTCAGTTACCAAAATTCCCTTCACTGAAGGCGGCCATATCATTCCAGTTGGGTGGAATTGGACGAATTCCATGTCACCCATCTCTGCTCCAGCCCAGTAAGCCAGAGCATGCCCTTCTCCACTGTACTCCCATGAGCCTGAACATACTTCCCAGCATCGGGTAATCCCCCCAGTTGCAAGGACGATTGATTTGGCTTGAAAAACGTGTAATGATCCATCATTACGATCATAGGCAAAGCATCCAGAAATCCTTCCATCCGACTTGAATAGTCTCCTTACTGTGAATTCCATGAACACATCCATTCCCATGTGAATCCCCTTTTGCTGTAAGGTGCGAATCAGCTCTAATCCTGTAGCATCCCCTATGTGAGCAAGGCGTGGGTATGTGTGGCCGCCAAAATTTCGCTGACTGGTTTTCCCCTTGGGGGTTCTATCGAATACCGCCCCCCACTGCTCCAGCTCTCTAATCCTATCTGCGGCTTGTTGAGCATGAATCTGGGCCATCCTCCAGTCTCCAAGGTATTTGCCGCCCTTCATTGTGTCGCGAAAGTGGGTCTGCCAAGAGTCTCTTGGGTCCTTGTTTGCCAGCGCTGCAGCCGCCCCTCCCTCGGCCATGACAGTGTGAGCCTTGCCAAGCATTGACTTGCAAATCATTGCAACTTTTACTCCTTGTGAGCTTGCCTCGATTGCTGCTCGAAGTCCAGCCCCCCCTGCTCCGATTATCACAACATCATGTTTGTGAAATGTTACTTCTTCCATCAAACTCCTCCCCAGATTACTATGTCAGTTAGGCCGAACATCGGATCTGTGCAAGCATAGATGTAAAAGTCAGTGAGCATCACCCAGAATAGGCTGTATAGGGCCCAATCCTTGTGACGCTCATTGAGCTTTGTTGAGAATCTCCACATAGCATACTTGACGCGATTAATTGGCGTTCCTGTCCAATGGTTAGATCCTCCGCCAACAACATGTCTGAATGCATGGCAGCCAAATGTATAACCAGAAAGCATGATTACATTCAGGAGGAGGATCAGGGAACCTACTGAGATGCCAAAATGATGAGCACCGCCGGAATCGTGGAAGTTTATGGAAAGCCAAAAGTCGTAGGTCAGTATTGGTAGGTAAATCACAGCGACGTACATGAACATCCTGTGAAGGTTCTGCACTACAAGAAGTCCATTTTCACCCTTGTACTCATTCCATGGCTTCGATACAGCACAACCTGTGGGCTGTTGGAAAAAGGCACGATAGTAGGCCTTTCGATAATAGTAACATGTCCCTCGAAAACCAGCAGGGAAGATTAGAATGAACATAGCCGGTGACATCCACCAAAGTTCCCTGGGGATCCAAGAAGTCTCGTCGGGATAAATCAATGGGCTGAACAATGGACTTAGAACATGACTTCCTTGATTCTCTATTGCCATAGTTTGGTTTCCTGAGCTTCTTCCGAACTCTTCGAAGAACCAAAAATCNGCCTCCATTAATCCGCGCCAGGTTGCGTAAATAATCATGAATCCGAGGTATGCTGCCATTGCGGTGGGCCCTTTCCACCAATCATCTGTCCTGTCAGTTTTAGCAAAGCCCCGCTGCATAGGAAGTTTCATGCCTTGGGTCAACTATTCACCCCGTATCTATGGCACGGTAGTTGCATCATAAGTCATTGCATTCTAAGCTAATGAAGAGTAGTCTGCTTGCGCCTCTTCAATATGCACCTCGTCCACATCCATCTGAGCAAGTTGAAGTTTTCCTGAGAGCTCATCATTTACTGCATGCCAATAGGANTATGCCTCAATTACCCAAATTCCGGATTCACGAGTTCCATTGCCGCTACCCTTGACACCACCAAATGGAAGATGGGCCTCCGCACCAGTAGTGGAGTTGTTGATTCCCGTCATTCCTGCTTTAATTTCTGTCTTGAAACGATATGCCTCTAGGCGATCNTTTGTGTAGCATGCACTTGAGAGCCCGTATGGCGATGCGTTTGCCAANTGCACGGCATGATCGAAGTCATCGGCCTTGACTACGGTAACCACTGGGCCAAATATCTCCTCATGGAAGCATTCCATTTCCTCAGTGACGTCTGAATAGACGTGTGGCCACATGTAGACACCTTCAGAAGCGTCCCCAAGGAAGTTGGTTGGTTTGTTGTCATTTGTTATCTTTCCCTCGCCCCATAGTTTGGTAGCCCCATCTGACTCACAAATTTTCAAATCCCTGAGGAAATCTTCGGCATATCTTTCTGAAAGCATGGGCCCATATAGTACATCATCAAAGCGTAATGAGTCGCCGATTTGTGTTGATTCGACCTTAGCCATAAACTTGGACATGAACTCGTCGAAAATTTCTTCGTGGATTATCAGATTTCCAAGACTGGTACAACGCTGTCCAGCGGTTCCGAATGCAGCCCAGTATGCTCCCTCTACAGCATTGTCAATGTTTGCGGAAGGCATCACAACCAATGGATTCTTACCTCCTAATTCCAAGGAGCAAGAAACTAGATTTCGCCCGCAAACCTCTCCAATCATCTTACCAACAGGGGTTGAGCCCGTGAAGCTAATTTTGTTCACCAATCCCTCATCGACTGCATCAACAAGATATTGTCCCGCGCCACTTCCACGNCCGTGGACAAGGTTGATCACNCCATCTGGAAGTCCGGCTTCATGCATTATTCTTGTGAGCATGAATGACANGAGTGGNGAGTCCTGGGGGCTCTTCCAGACGCAGGTATTNCCGCACATTATTGCTGGAATCATCTTCCAGAATGGTACGGCAGCTGGGAAGTTGCACGCATTGATAATTCCNCAAACACCTAGAGGTCTACGATAGGTGAATAGTTCCTTGTTGGGCAATTCTGAATTGACTGTCTGACCGTATAACCTCCGNCCCTCTGACTGGAAGAATAGGCATGTGTCTATNGCTTCCTGAACTGAGCCTGCACTCTCCTTGATNGTTTTTCCAATCTCTCTGGTTTCNACCCTNACAATATCNTCCTTGTGCTCCATGAGCAACCTACCCATATTGCCAATGATTTGGCCCCTTGTTGGAGCAGGAGTCTTGGACCATGACTCGAAAGCCTGTCCAGCNGCCNCTAAGGCTGAATGGACGTCTTCTCTTGTTGATTGGGGGAATTCGCCCAGACAGTCCTTCAGCCATGCTGGATTTCTACTCTCAAAGGAGGCGTTATCACTGGAAAGGCATAATTCACCGTTAATTATGTTGTATCCCTTAACTCGGGGGCTTCCATTAGGATTGTCTTCATCCAATATCTCAAATCCGGTTTCAAGAACGTGGGTCATACCCTCGCGAGAGGCTAATGCGACATGAATTATGCGCATCCCGCACCTAAATTCTGATAACCATCATATCCTAAGTGAAACTCTCGCGATTTGGGGTTTAATAACCCCCATTGACGAGAGGGGTCGTACGCGGAGGGTTACTGATGGGTGAAGATTCGACAGATTCTCTAACACTTAGGGTCGCAAAGGCCATTCCAAGTGATGTAGGTCACGGCCGTGCAAGGGTACCATTTGATAATGATTTGAATCTAAAGCCTGGGGACATTATCCAGATTGAAGGAGAAAGGAAGACGGCCGCGATTGTCTGGCGATGTAGACCTGAAGACGCGAATTTGGGGGTGATCCGCATAGATGGCATAATTCGAAAGAACGCTGGAGTCAGTCTTGGTGATAAGGCTGACATAAAGAAGGTAGAAGTCAATCCGTGTGAGAAGCTTGTACTTAGTCCAGTAATGGCAAAGCAGCAAAAAGTTCGATTTGGCCCTGGAATAGAGGGATTTGCCCGCAGAGGGCTAAACAAGAGGCCGGTTGTCAAAGGGGACAGGATTTTTATCCCTGGGATGACGCTGTTTGCTGAGGCTCTTCCATTCGCAATCGTCCAAACTAAGCCAAAGGGAATTGTCCAAGTTTTGCCTGAAACTGAGATAGTAATCAAGGAAGAGGCGGTTGACAACGAAGAAGAGGGCATAGTAAATACCATTTCATACGAGGATATTGGAGGTATTGGAAACCAGCTTCAGAAAGTTAGGGAAATGATTGAGCTACCTCTAAAACACCCAGTTTTATTCAGAAGGCTTGGGATTGACCCACCTAGGGGAGTTTTGCTTCATGGCCCACCTGGAACTGGAAAAACCCTCATTGCCAAGGCTGTTGCATCTGAGACAAAGGCACATTTTACTTCAATTAATGGCCCTGAAATAATTTCAAAATATTATGGAGAAAGTGAGAAGCAGCTCAGAGAGATCTTCGATGAGGCTTCAGCTAATGCACCTGCAATTATTTTCATTGACGAGCTGGACAGTATCGCACCTAAGAGAGAGGATGTCAGTGGCGAAGTAGAGCGTAGAGTAGTGGCGCAACTTCTCACCCTACTAGATGGAATGGGTGGAAGAGACAACGTGGTTGTGATTGGAGCTACCAACAGAAGAGACGCTATCGATCAGGCATTAAGGAGGCCTGGGAGATTCGACAGGGAGCTGGAGATTGGCGTCCCCGACAAGACAGGAAGGGGCGAGATTCTGAACATCCATACTAGGGATATGCCCATCAGTGATGATTACAACTTAGAATGGCTTCTGGAGAATACCTATGGTTTCGTGGGTGCAGACATCTCAGCTCTGGTCAGAGAGGCAGCCATGAAGGCTCTACGCAGATATCTCCCAGAAATTGATTTAGATGTCGAGGAAATTCCTCCTGAAGTAATCGAGAAGATGGAGGTTAGGATGGGTGATTTCCAAGATGCTGTCAAGGAGATTGAGCCAAGCGCCCTGAGGGAGATCTACATCGAAGTCCCGGAGGTCACTTGGGATCAGGTCGGCGGNCTAGACGACATCAAGGAGCGTNTGAAGGAGAGTATAGAGTGGCCACTCAGAATTCCTGAGAGATTCGAGCANTTTGGCATNAATCCCCCAAGGGGGATTTTGCTCTTCGGCGCCCCTGGCACTGGAAAAACTCTCATTGCCAAGGCTATTGCAAATGTGGCAAAGGCCAATTTCATCACCATAAAGGGCCCCGAGCTGATCTCCAAGTGGGTTGGCGAATCTGAGAAGGCAGTCAGAGAGGTTTTCAAGAAGGCAAAACAATCTAGCCCGACGATAGTTTTCTTGGACGAGTTTGAGAGCCTAGCTGGAATGAGGAGAAGTAACAGTGGTGATGGCTCGGATGTAATGAACAGGGTTGTGAATCAACTACTGAGTAGTATGGATGGCGTTGAGGGAATGGAGGGAGTGATTATTGTTGCAGCAACCAATCGTCCTGAGATGATCGACCCAGCACTGATGCGTAGTGGTAGGTTCGAAAGAGTCTTGCACATCCCCCCGCCTGATGCCAAATCACGANTTGCGATTTTGGAGATTCACACAAGTAGAATGCCCTTGGGAAAGATGAATCTGGAAGATTTAGCAAATCGATTGGAAAATTATACGGGTGCTGATATCGAGGCAATTTGCAGAGAGGCTGCGTTAATTGCAATGAGAGAAGAGAAGAAGACTGTGTCAAAGAAGCATTTCGAGAAGGCTATTGACAGAGTAAGGCCTACAGTAACGGAGGAGATGATGGACTACTANAGCCGAATGGAATCNAACCTGACCAGTGGTTTAGAATCAGTGACTCGCAACTCCGGAATCATCCCAGGCATTGAGTCGATTTGAGGTCTGATGATGAAAACCACTTTTGGTCAAGAAATACTGACTAGGAAGGTAGTGGACGCAGCTGGGGATCTTCTTGGTCATCTAGCTGATTTTACCATAGATGTGGATACGGGAAACATCGTTGCCATACTTATTGTGACTGAATCGGGTATTGATCCAAATGAGCTTCCATGGCCGACAAATGAAGGTTTACTTTCGGTTCCGGTTGAAGAAGTATCCAGCGTTGGGAACGTTGTAGAGCTTGCAAGATGACAGGATGCAGTGCCGTTCATGATCGCATAACGGTCTTAAGATCAACTTCTGGCTCATCATATTGCGATTGGCGGGGTGGGACTGAATCTGGATTGGAAACAGTGGATAAAAAGGATCGATTCGAAGAAGAATCGCAGGTTGGCCTTAATTGGATCATTCTGGGCACTATTGTGNGTTTTATTGCTATCAATCGCGGTNACATATGTTGTACCTGGGCAAACTCAGCAATCGGCNTATGGGGAGGATTGGAATGACTTGGGGTCTTTTCGGTCTGAGCTGAATGGATTGGGNGTTGAAACTACTGCATTAGTTTCCAGCCCACTGCTATTGAGTGATATAGATCACCCTGAAGAAACCGTGTTCATTGTTTCAGGCGTTGAGAGGGATACCATCTCACTTCCAAGATTTACTGGAGATGGGAATCTAATTCAATTTTCAGAGGGTGACGGTTACACGTCTTCTGAGATAGACGCAATTAGNAACTTCGTTGAAAGAGGCGGAACTGTGATTCTCATGGATGACTTTGGCTATTCGAGTAATCTTGCAGCTNAGTTTGGACTAGAGTTCACAAATCACAGATTATTCGCTGATTTTGACTATGAGGGGACACTGGGGTCTGATTTTGTTTGGGTGAATACTACTTCGGCTTACAACTTCACAAACTCTCCTTCCAGCCAAAGAGATGTCAATCCATGCATCAGAGATTCCGACGATGATGGGATAATTGACCCATTGGATATTGCACCGGAAGATGAAAATGTGGGCGCAGCACAGGTTGACGCAAAGTCAGCAGGGCTATGTGGGCACCGCTTTCTTGGCTCTGGAGGGGATGGTCCTTCAACCCCCAGATGGGACTGGTCAGAAGAGTACAGTCTGCTGACTAATACTCCTTCAGCTTTTGAGAAAACGTCATCCTATAATCCAGCAGAGAGGAGATACGTAATATCCAGAACCACTCAAGACTCTTGGCTAGATAATAACGATGATGGGAATTACACGGTTGGGGGTTACGCTGCCTTGGGGATAGAGGGTGACGAGCAAGGTCCTTTTCCNGTGTATGTCAGATACTGTGAGATGATGCTGTGCAGAGATGCAGATTCTGGAAGAGTTCACTTTGTTTCTGACGGTTCCATCCTGATAAATTCGATTTATGATCCGGATTTTGCATCAAAATACACAGGTTTGGTTCCCGAGAATGACAATAGAAAGTGGATTCTGGACATAATTGCTGAGGCTCTTATTGTCGACATTAACAGCACGCAACCTAGNGATAATGCACTAGTAATTTTTGACGAGAGCAGACACCAGCAACCAACACTNCTAGGGGATACCTACAATTTGATTTACTACATCCTAATCTACTTCACNAACGATTGGATGGCGATGCTGATCCTTTTCCTGGCNCTATTCATTTTCTTAGAAGCTGTCTTACTTAGGAAAGAAGATCCNGAAGAATGGAGGCACATCTTCAGAGTAATTTACTACGGTTTTGGAGACGCGAAGAGGTATGAATACTATCAGAGGCCTGAGAAGATTAGGCAGGTTCTACTTACCCGGGTTAGAAACGTAAACGGATTGAATCGAGAGGAGTTTGATCTTTTACCCGCNTCTGAACTACAGCAGCTGATCAAAGANCCAGTCCTNGTCAGATTCATTTTCGAAGAAAGAAGCTACAGAGCTGACGAGCTTGTGGCCATAGTTAGGAGGATTAAGCAGCTAGGTGAGGCAAAAGAAGGTGGTGGTTATAGTGTGGACTAGAAAGGCTACGATGCTACTAACTGGTGGAATCAGTCTGATCCTAGTTGGTATGATGATTTCAAATTTTCAAATGATGATAATTGGACTTACTTTCATTTCATTCATTTCCATTAGTGCTTGGGTNTCTGGGCANTCAGATCTGGAGATTATCCGAAATGTNCCACACTCTAATGTCTACAAGGGGGATTCAATTGAGATCTCCCTTACCATAACTAACAACTCCTACAGAAGGACGCAGCAACTGGAGATTTTCGACAACGTCCCACATGAGATGAAAATCAGGCGGGGCTTGAATCAGATTAGGGTAAACTTGGGACCTGGTCAGTCGACCAAAATCGAGTACACCGTTAGATGTCCCCTAAGAGGGCACTACACAATAGGTCCGATATCAGTAAGGCACAGAAATGCATTCGAGCTATTTGTTAATGAGGCAAAGATTGATGATTTCTGCGACATCACCGTTTTCCCCCAAGTTAGGGACGTTGAGGATGCGATGCTAAAGGCAGATGTGCCGAAAATGTACACTGGAGCAACTACGCTGAGGACACCCGGACCCGGAATGGAGTTCTATTCATTGAGGGAGTATCTCTCCACGGATTCCCTGCGATCAATAAATTGGAAGGCCTTTGCAAGNACTGGTGAGATGATGGTAAATGAGAAGACTAGGGATGCCGTAACCGATGTTTTCATAATTTTCGATATTAGAGAAGTNAGCAGAATAGGCACGGTGCTGAAGAATTCCCTTGAGATGGGGGCAATTGCTGCTGCTTCAATAGCCNCNCACTTCCTGAAAAGGAAGGATTCNGTCGCCCTAGTTACATATGGCAATAACATGGATTTCATTCCTGCAGATACTGGAGACAAGCAGCAATACAAAATTCTGAATAAATTGGCTTCGGCGACGCCTGGGGGGTCGATGCCCCTGCAGGCAGTGACTAATTCGCTGTCTCACAGAATAAGCAGGGGCTCTCCCGTATTCATAATCAGCAACCTAGAGGGNGACGGGACTACCCAACCTGCAGTAAGGAACCTATCAGGCAATGGCCATTCAGTGACTATTCTCTCACCCAGTAGCATAGATCTGGAGAGGTTAGTCAGCAGAATACCAAGGATGTCCTATGAGGTTCTAAAATTGGAGAGGCAAAACAGGCTTACCGCGGTTTCTGGNTATGGTGCCAATGTTATCGACTGGATGCCNGATGTGGAACTGTCGCAAGCACTGATACAAACAAGGGGTGTGTGAATTGGTGGAAGAGAAGATCTANGAGGAGGAAAATACCCTCCACATTCCAAAACTTAGGAAGAAATGGCANATAATTTCCCTGCAGATGATTTCAACNGNCTCCCTGATNATGTTAATGAAGAGAATGTCAGAAGTCTACGGCTCTTGCAATGAGCAATTCATTATGGAAAACGGCGANTCTNCCTGGTGTGCTTCCTATGAGCACACNAGGGGTTTAATGTGGCTATCTGAAAGAAGCGACCTGTTNATNCCCGATTTAGTTGTGGGGATTGGGCAAACGGGNATANCATCATTCATTGGACCNATGATTTTGTGCATTTTGGCTACAATATCTATTGATTGGTTTTGGTCGACTTCTCAGGAAAACCAAAGAAATATTCAGATTGGCTTGGCTGGATTATTCGCAATCTGGATGTTTGTTCCGTTCATTCTTTCCTGGTTTGCTGGAATGGCAAACAATGGCTTGCATCTGCCATTTGGTAATGAAGAGGGGACGCTTAATCACCTCGATGTTCTGTTTTCGCCTCTTTTCTTCTTGATTGAGCTCCTATTCCTGGGTATTGTTTTCGCCCCAGTTTTGGCCGGTCTCGTAGGAATCTGGGGTTTATCAAAAAGAGCCATTGCCTGGGCAGTTGGTTATTACATTATTATTATCGCATTCCATGCGGTTCTGACATTTGAGCCAATAGTATCAGAGATCGATATCGGCCTCCAGGCCTTAC
>PBUX01000053.1 GCA_002728565.1 Methanobacteriota archaeon
TTGATCGACCTCTTCCCTTGACCAGCTCAACCTAAGGCTGTTCTGACTCATCTCAAGTCCTGATGTTGCAACTCCTCCGGCGTTTGAAGCCTTTCCTGGGGCGAATAAAACGTCGTTTTTCTGGAAGCAAGCCACAGCTTCTGGGGTACAGGGCATGTTTGCCCCTTCAGCGACGGCCATTACCCCACTATCTACTAGCATCTTGGCTTCATCAGCGTTTACCTCGTTCTGAGTAGCACATGGCAAAGCAACATCTGCCTTTGTATTCCATAGTTGATTTAGACTGGGCTCAGGCTGTGATTCGTTGTACTCAACTCCCTCAAAATTTTCTGAATATTCCTTAATTCTTCCTCTTCGATTGTTCTTCAAGTTCATCACCCAGGCTAGTTTTTCTCTGTCTATTCCTGCAGGATCGTAGATGTAACCACTGCTATCTGACATGGTAACTGGTTTTCCACCTAGGTCAATGACCTTCTCACAAGCAAATTGTGCGACATTTCCTGATCCGCTGATTATTACTGAAGCGCCATCAAACGACTTCCCCTTTGTTGCGAGCATCTCTCTTGCAAAGTAGACCAATCCATAACCAGTTGCTTCCGGCCTAATCAGTGATCCGCCATAAGATAGGCCCTTGCCAGTAAGTACTCCAGTGAACTCATTGGCTAACTTCCTGTACATGCCAAAAAGGAATCCAATTTCACGGCCACCGACACCAATATCACCAGCAGGAACATCCAAATCTGGCCCAATATGCCTCCACAACTCCATCATGAAAGATTGGCAAAATCTTCTGACCTCAGAATCTGATTTTCCCTTGGGGTCGAAATCCGAACCACCCTTGCCACCACCCATTGGTAAACCGGTCAAACTATTCTTGAAAATTTGCTCAAAACCTAGNAACTTCAAAATTGAAAGATTGACGCTGGGGTGGAACCTGAGCCCNCCTTTGTAGGGTCCGATTGAACTATTGAATTGNACACGGAAACCNCGATTGACGTTGAGTTCCCCATTATCGCTGTNCCAAGGAACCCTGAACTGNATCACCCTCTCCGGTTCAACTACACNCCTGGCCACATCAAGATACTGGGGATTCNCCTCNATCACGGGCCCGAGGCTTTGGAGGACTTCTTCCACTGCTTGGTGGAACTCCGGTTGATCTGGNTCTCTTGCTAGNACGCTATCATAAACTGTTTTCATTGCTCCGTCCATGTGGTCACCANCGACTTCCGAAATTTGGGTCGGACGAACGNTCGAGCTGAGTCGCCCTTTTCAATAGTTCCTAATGAAAGGNAGTATTATTGATCAAGAAAAAAGCTGNCGTTCAGAAATNTCAGAGACTTTCTTCTCATTTCCGGGCAGGGTCATTACATAGACNGCACTTTGACTGACTTGCCTTTTCCTTAGTGCATCNGCAATTGGTGANACNTCTCTGAGCCACCTTGTCTTTCCATCATCCCCGATAATCCGAACNTCTACTTGGTCCATTCTGGGCTCGGATAAAAGCAGCTTTACGCTAGGGACATCGATTGCCACATATCCCGGATCTAGGCCAGACCTGTATGCNATGTCNTCCTCGATTGCCCTTCTAGCTTCGGAGTCCCTTGCCAAATTGACNAGTCTCTCTATCTGCTCATCGGATAATTGCTCCATTCTTCGACTCAGACACACCTTCATCAACTTCCTATATTTCAGNCTCCTGATGATGTCAGANGCGAAATCGCTTGAGTTTCNNAATAGCCCCCAAATCTCGGAGTCTACTCTTCGTTGNAGATCCTCGGGGCTTGGCAGTGCATCCATCGAACGTTCAACTGCTCTGGATAGCATAACCTCGGTAACCCGGGTAACCCTGTGAAAATATACTGCACTATACATCAAACCCCTAGCCACCAACATCCCTTCTAAAGCTGAGATTCCNCCCTCATCTATTGCAACATCNCCCCCGATAGAATCCATGCATCCAATCAATCTATGGTGATCGACAACTCCATGCCTCACTCCAGTGAAATGGGAGTCGCGAAGGAGGTAATCCAATTGATCGCAATCGACTGGTCCATGAATAAGGTGTGCCAAGGTTGAGTCGGTTCCTGAAAAATCCTCTTTTCCCTCTGTCCAGCTGATCAATGATCGCTCGGTTCCTGATGCTCCTGGNCCCCTAATTAATGATGCAACAAANTTGGGATCTATGTCATGCCTTTCGAGNATTTCCGGAACTNGNTGCCTAGTTTCANAGGTATTTTTCTCNTCCTCTAATTCAATGTCATAATCGCCTAAAATTATGCCCTCAGTTATTGACATGTGATCCATTCCACCCCTTTCATTCAATATGTGCTCTAAAGTATGTGAATATGGGCCATGGCCGACGTCATGAAGCATTGCTGCAACCTCTAAAGTAGCCTTATCTTGGTCATTTAGCTCCAACGATGTTGCGATATTTCCTGCAACGTGCGAGGCCCCTAGCGAGTGTTCGAATCTTGTATGATGAGCACCTGGAAAAACTAGATGCGCAAGCCCAAGTTGCTTGATGTGGCTTAGCTTATTTATTTCGGGCGTTGAAAGAAGTTCCTCGGTGACCCCTTCAAGTTTGAACCTACCATGAATTGAATCGTTGATGATCTTCATGTCTACCCCTATACTGTCCACTGCGCCATTGGCCTTGAACCGCTCGTGAAGAAACTTAGAATTTNAGGAGAGTTTGCCTAGTGTAATTCAATTGTATTTCAAATGCAATACATTTATGAGGTGAACCCGTTCCTTGTNGGCTNAGGAGGTAGGTGCGATGCCGGGTAACAGTCCAATGGTCTCACTGAGAATTCCGGANGATCATCTGATGGAACTAGATCGTTTGGTGGGATTCGATGGCATGAGAAATCGATCTGACGTAATAAGGGAGTCAGTCAGAAGGATGCTATCAANACAGTCGATTGGTGGTGGGGACAGNTTGGAAGTAAATCTTGGACCAGAATTGTCAGTCAGGCTTCGCGATTACTGCAAAATCACTGGAGAAGAACCGGATGCTGTCATGAGNCAATCAACTAGGGAGTTCATTCGAAAGGAGATGGTTGAGGGCGTTACAGTAGTAGAGATGATTGCTCGAAGAATGGAAGAGTTGCGCTCTAGGTTGGATGAGGATTCAAACGCTTGAGGTGAGAGATTGAGCGAGGATGGGATGCATGAAAAAAAGGGGGGGCGGGTCTCCCGCCCTCCCACAAAAAAATCCGAAAATGAGGAGAGCTTTGAAAGTGGGATTAGGAGAATAGGTAATGGATCCAAACTATCCAACGCCGTGGGATACTCNCCCTCCCAGGCCCCCAGAGTAGTTAGGGGCCACTAAATAGAATCAACACACACACCGTCCCGCACATTCGTGCGGGGCAACCCTCCGCTTCTCTGAAATGCAATGACGTAGACGGGAGGATGAAATGAGTGCTAGCATTACAGACTGGAACAGATTCGAACGGTTGACCCCATACCGTGTCAGAGAGGTCTTGCTGCTAGCTAGCCAATTTGACAGATACATATTGGAAGAATCCGGATATTTGGCCGAAATCCTACAAGACGAGTACTCTGCGCTGAATCTTTCGCAGGCGCCTCGAATAATTCACAGTCCAGAAATAGAAGATGCCGTATATCTCTTTGAGAGTCGAATTTTTGATTTGGTGATAACTATGCCAAAGGTTGGAGGTTCTGATGCCTATTATATTGCAAAGAGAATAAAAGAAATTAGAGATGATGTACCTGTTGTTCTCCTTAGCCAAAATACCAGAGAGCTTGCTACTCTATCCACTGGTGATGGAATTGACCGGATTTTTGTCTGGAGTGGTGACAGCAGGATTCTACTTTCAATTTGCAAACTAATAGAAGACGAGAGGAATGTTGAGAACGACGTGAAGGATGGTGATGTACAAGTTATCCTACTGGTTGAAGATAGTCGGAGGTTCTACTCGGCATACCTGCCACTTCTCTACACTCAACTTGTTGGGCAGACGACCAGGCTGATTGGCGACGGTGGAAATCTTCACGAGAAGATTCTGAGGCTAAGGGCAAGAGCGAAAATAATGTTGGCAACAGATATGGAAGAGGCAAAAGGAGTCATTGACAAATACTCAAGGAATATCATCGGTATTTTCACAGATGGAAGATTTCCGAACCNGAATGGTGAAAGAGAAACTGCAGGATTGGAATTGGTCAAATACGCCCAAAGCGGACATAGGAATATGCCTATACTACTCCAATCGAAAAATATCGAATTGGCAGAAGAAGCATCNTCCCTTGGAGTGCCATTCCTTCACAAAGAGGACCCGATGCTCTACAACGGAATTGAGGATTTCATGGTTAATGAGATGGGATTTGGAGACTTTATTTTCAGAATTCCGGAAAATGAAGAATTTGGGAGGGCTTCCAATTTGGAAGATTTGGTGGATTTGATTGACAATGTCCCTATTGAGTATGTCGAGTTTCTAGCTAGTAGGAATGAGTTCTCGCATTGGCTTAGAGCGAGAACAGAGTTCTCACTCGCGGAGTCAATTAGGCCAATGACCATGGAAGACTTCGATGATTCCGAGGGCGTTAGGGAGTTTATTTCACAGACAATTAGGTCTCACATCAGGGAAGTTAGGGATAGGACGATAGTTGACCACGGTCCTGAGTCGGACGATTCGGGATTCCTCAGAGTTGGTCGTGGCAGTCTCGGCGGTAAGGGCAGAGGGCTTGCTTTCCTATTTACNAATTTGAAAGACATGAATTTGAGTGATAATGACTCGGATGTTGAAATTGTAATACCGAATTCAGTTGTTATAGGAACTAGAATTTTTGGAAATTTCATTGTGAGGAATGATCTAGCTAGGTTTNCTTACGANGATGTTGATGACAGGGATGTGAATGANGCCTTCCTAGAAGGTGAATTTGATNATTCAGAGATTGATGATTTGAGAAGCATATTGAAGTCTTTNAACACTCCGATTGCTGTTCGATCGTCAAGTTTGCTTGAGGACTCTAGTTTCCAGCCATTTGCAGGAGTATATTCGACATTCATGCTGGCAAACGATCACAAAGACATAGAGGTAAGGCTTGACAGGCTAGTTCAGGCAATAAAATTGGTCTATGCCTCAATCTTCCATAGGGGGGCCAAGTCTTACGTTACGGCTACGGCGAATAAGATCGAAGACGAAAGGATGGCTGTGGTCATTCAAGAGGTCATAGGAAGGGAGTCGTCCGGAAGATTCTATCCCGATATTGCTGGTACTGCAAGGAGTGTAAACCACTACCCAATAGACCCATTGAAGATGGAAGATGGGGTTGCTGCGGTATGCATAGGTTTGGGCAGACAGGTTTCATCAGGCGGNAAATGCTTGAGATTCAGCCCCGGTCAGCCTAGGAGGATTCATCAATTTCACAATAACGAGTCGACAATAAGTTCNTCTCAAAGTAGCTTTTTCGCCATTCCAATGGTCAATGAAAATGGAANAGTTAGCCAATCAGAAGAGGGNAACCTGCTGAAACTAAGTCTATCTGATGCCAATGATGACCAGAGGNTGTCCCTAGTTGGTTCAACCTACGTAACTGCTGACGATCGGATTGTGGATGCAATTAGAGAAGGTGAGGGGCCGATGCTAGTGACTTTCTCACCTATCCTGAAATATGAGAAATTTCCTCTAGCAAACATCATCAACGATGTATTGAGCAAATGTGAANCATACATAGGATCGCCTGTTGAATTNGAATTCGCAATTGACATAGATCGGGATAAAGGCACGAAGTCATTTGCAATTCTGCAAGCTCGNCCAATATTAAATGACTCAGTAGAGATTGANATTGACCTTTCAGAAGTCGAGAAGGAGAGCTCATTGTGCATGAGCAGCAAGTCACTAGGTAATGGAATAATTGAGGGNATCAAGGACATATTATATGTCCATCCAAAAAGAATGGATAGGATGAAAACGATAGAAATTGTCCCTCGTATTGAAGAGATAGACGCNAAACTTCGCAATGAAGACCGTCCATATATCCTNATAGGGCCCGGTAGATGGGGTTCCTCGGACCCATCACTGGGAATACCTGTGGAATGGAGCCAGATTATGGGTTCGAAGACCATCGTAGAGGTTCCAATGGAGGATATACACGTTGATCCGTCTCAGGGTTCCCACTTCTTTCAGAATATTGTTAGCTTCAACATTGGATACCTGACAATAGGAAACGATGATTACATTGATTGGGAGTGGTTAGACTCCCTATCTCCTGATTTCGAAGAAGCTGGACTGAGGCACGTATCCCTTGATGCGCCTATCAAGGTGATTCTTGATAGCAAGGACTCTGAGGCAATTATCGTAAAATGAATGCCAATATTCTTGGTCGTTCTATTTGGAACCTACTTCGTGGCGTACGAGGGGAGCGATTGGGAACCGAAGTTCGTTGCGCACAGAAATCTCAGGGAGGCGCAGCTTGAGATGATAAGGGATGGTTTCACTGCGATTGGGGGTGGGGGGTTCCACTTAGCATCAGCTCCGACTGGAATTGGAAAGACTGCTGCCGCATTGGCTGCATCATTGGAAGTTTCGAAGTCTAGAGAAGGTCCTGCCACGGTAATGTTCCTCACTGGAAGGCAATCACAGCACAAAATAGTAGTGGACACCGTGAGGAAAATCAACAATAGAATTGGGCAAGAAGAGGAGAAGATAAGCCTGGTCGACATGATCGGTCAACAAGGAATGTGCATTAATGAAATAAGAAATGAGAACAAGTCTCTTTTCTCCAGACTTTGTGTGGAAAAGAGAAGGAACAGGGGCTGCAGGCCATGGTTGGCGAGTTCCAAATCGATTAGTCTGGGAATCCTCGAAGATCCATTGCACGTAGAAGAGTTGGTGGCAAGGTGTGCAGAACCTAGTGAAAGCACGCCCGATGGGATTTGCCCATGGAAAGCAGCTAGAGAGACTGCTGGATTAGCGGATGTGGTTGTGTGCGACTATAATCACGTATTTGTCCAGCACGTTAGAGAAGCGTCCCTGCCCGCAATGGGTTTGGAGGTTAGAAACTTGATTCTGATAGTCGATGAGGCCCACAATCTACCCGATAGGATCCGGAAAGGATGTGAAAGAACTATCGGAGAAAATTCAGTAATTAGAGCGAAATCGGATTTGCAAGAATACCTAGGTGGATTGGAAAAATCCCTACTAAGGGGGGAAGATGGGGCTTTGATTGAAGAAATAGGTAATCTGAAGAGGTGTGAAAGGGCCCTAGAAAGGCTGCAGACCGAATTTAGTGGTTTTTTACTTAAATTGGAAAAATCCGAGAATATTGGAAGGGGCGGGGATTGTCTTGTTGAGATCGAAGATTTCATTGCGATAGTGGAAAATTCTGGTAAAGGACTTGAGGAAGTAGTATTTTCTGCTAGGGAAATGATCGAATGCCTTGAGTCAGTAAAAATTGAAATTGACACTGATGATGATGATGCAGAGGAGGAAAGTGATGCTCATCGATTTGCAAATTTCCTGAGAATTTGCCTGACTGGCTTGAACAACCCCGCATATTCTCTAGTCTATGACAAAATCGGGGAGCAAAGTAGGCTTACTACCCATCTTCTCGACCCAGGGCCGGTTTGTAGTGATATTTTCGAATCTGTGATCGGAGGAGTTCTGATGTCCGGGACCCTAAACCCCCCTGAGATGTATGCGGAGTTGCTAAGGATACCAAAAGGGGATTCGATGATAATGCGTGAGTACGATTCCCCATTCATTGAAGATAAGAGGCCAGTATTGGTAGCAACGGATGTGACTAGTAAATTCAGTGAGCGTACAGATGGGAATATGGCGAAGATTCGCGACCATATTNTCTCGGTACTCAAAGAAACAAAGGGTCATGTGGCCTTATTCGCCCCTAGCTATTCAATTTTGGACGAAATACTGGATAAGAATGCAGGAACCTGGTGGGGGAGAAGGGTCGAACAAGAGAGCCCAAGGGACTCGAAGTCTGAAATAGGCAGAAAATTGGATATGCTACACAGATTGAGGGGNCGAAACGAGTCGGTCCTACTGGCTGGTGTGATGCGTGGCAAATTTGCTGAAGGTGTAGACTATCCCGGGAACATTCTGGATGCTGTGATTTGTGTTGGACTGCCCCTACCACCGCCTAGTGCAAGACAGGANGCCCTGATGGAGTACTTCAAGACCAGATTCGGCAGGGAGCGTGCTTGGAAGTATTCCAGTTCTCAACCAGCAGTAAACAGCATTTTGCAGGCCATGGGTAGATCCATCAGGAAGGTTGAGGATAGGGCATTGGTTGTGATTCTGGAAAAACGACTGCGACAAGGAAGATACAGGGATTGTATGCCATCTAGGATGAGATTTCTCAAGGTCAACGGCCCTGAGAGGACCGCGAGTCTGGCGAGNAGGTTCTTCGAAANAAATCCAGAACCAGCGAAAGGCTATGAGTGAGCAATGGGTTCATTCGGGTGCATCCCCCCCAAGTGNCATGGAGTGGGTCGACTTGGGAATAAGTGATGGCGAAGAAGTNGGNGGATTCGATTTNCCTAGCGAGTTGNTAGGGGGGCTGGACANCAATGCGGAAGGAATGCACAGAAGGTTCCTCAGCGACCTTAATGCTACATCTGATGTTTACAGGGACCACCAGAGCTTCATAAATGAGCTTTCATTGATNGTGGATAGTTTTTCAGAAATTGATAATTTCTCCATTTCTATTGAAGANCTGGNTGAGAGTTTGGATGCGAAGATGATCGAAAACGAATTATGCCTTCATTTGCCNCTGATGAAAGAGTCAATAACAGTACAAACCAAGGAAGGCGATGGTTTTCAGTTGGCAAGATTGGCTTTCTCTGAATTCCCAAATAGGGGAATCGGTCCCTTCAGAGTCCCGGATGGAAAGAGGATATCAATGGCCCACTGGGAAGGAGATCTTCTGAGAATGAAAGTCGATTGATCACTCTTCCAGAGCAATCTCTTGGATGTTTCTAGTGGGTATTTCCTGCAATGACTCGATCTCGCTGACCACATTTGATAGGGATATCTGCGCATTCTCCCTGTCCAGGTTGCCAAGAACGTGACTAGAGTAGCGAGCCTCTTCGAAAATCCTATCCAAGGCCACTANCGATGCGTCGCTGATTGGTAGAGCCTTNCNTATTGCCATCTCAAACTCCCTCACTGTCTCGAAGTTNCTTCTTAGGAAACCCCGCTTTGTTAGAACATTGCAGAGATTTTGATAGCACTCAAANATGGCCTTACGAAACTCGTCCCCTGCAGAAAGCATCTCAGCGGTCTGGCTGAAAATTCCAGCGAGCTCCTTGATTGCGGACGCCTTTCTTCGGGACACCAAGAGTGAGACCATAGCTGTAGCTAATCCTGCAGCCACTAATAATGCGGCTACCAGGCCAAAGGAGCTTAGTCCGAAATCATCCTCCTCCTCGGCATAGCTAATCAGTATCCCTTCACTAGGCAGTAATGCTAGACTCCTGGAATCTAAGAATTCAGAGTCGGAGCCCATTCTGATCGAAAGAACCCCCCATGAAGATTCGTCTGACAAGGGCGGAAGAGGAGATAATGACTTGAATTCGTACTCGAA